>PNLG01000148.1 GCA_013822915.1 Sphingomonas sp.
GTGATGGGACAAGACGAAGCGGTGTTGAACGCGGGGGAAGAGAAGCAAGCCCCCGCCAAACCCAAGGCAAAGACCGATTGGGTGTCGGAGCTTCGCGGCATTATGTGGCTAGTGCTTGCGGTGCTGGGCTTTCACACCTTCATCGCCAAGCCGTTTTACATCCCGTCGGAATCAATGCTTCCCGGTTTGCTGGTGGGCGATCAATTGGTCGTCAGCAAATTCCCCTATGGCTTTTCCTATATTTCGCCGACCTTTCATATACTTCCGTTTATGAAGGGGCGGTTGCTTGGCCAATTGCCGGAACGCGGCGATGTGGTGATCATCGCGCCGCCGGGTAAAACCGATGACTATATCAAGCGCGTCATCGGTTTGCCCGGCGACACGATCGAAGTGCGCGACGGCGTGGTAATTTTGAACGGTAAGCCGCTTCAGCGCGGGCCGGTGCATGACAAGGCAATCCCGGTCGACCTGAACGCGCAGTGCAGCCCGGCGGAATATGGCGATGTTATCCGTCAGGGTGCCGATGGGCGCCTCTATTGCCATTTGCCGGTTGTAACCGAAACGCTCCCCAATGGCCGCCGCTATGACACGGTGGAATTGGGCCGCAGCGAAGGCGATTTTTATGGTCCCGTCAAAATCCCTGAAGGTCGTGTGTTCGTGATGGGCGATAACCGCGATCGTAGCGCCGACAGCCGCTTCCCCGTTGCCTCGCTCGGCCTGGGCGGGCCGGTGCCGTGGGAAAATCTGGGCGGGCGGGCTGAATTTATCAGCTATTCCAAAACGGGGGAGGGAAGCTGGAACCCATTGACCTGGGGGCAGTCATTCCGTGGCGGGCGGGCCGGCACCTCGCTCCATGCGGCGCGTGTGAAATAGGTCGGCACGCACGATGAGCACTGCGTCACCGCCCGGCACGCCGCTCGTTCAGGGGCCGGGGCCAAGCGAATTGCGCGATCCCGTTATCCGCCAGGAATTGAAGCGCGCGGGTGTGTGGCTGGGGCTGGCGGGCGCGATGGCGCTGGTCGTGCTGCTCATCCAACCGCTGCTGATTATCTTTGGCGGGCTGGTATTTGCGTCGATGCTCGATGGCGGCGTGCGCCTGCTGGGCCGGGTGCTGCCATTGCCGCGCGGCTGGCGGCTGATGATTGTCGTGGTGCTGACGATCGCGTTTATCGGCGGTGTCGTGTTCATGACCGGCGTTCAGGTGGCGGATCAGTTTGCCGAGCTGCGCGTGACACTCACCGCGCAGGCGGACCGGATTTTTGCCTGGGCGAATGAACATGGGATGATGCCCGGTCCGGCGGACATGAACGCGCTCATCCAACAGGCGTTAGGATCATTCGGGCGGTTGACGTCGTTTGTCGGGACGGCGGCGGGCGCGCTGGCGAGCGGGCTGATGATCATCGTCATCGGCCTGTTCGTGGCGATCGAGCCGCGGCTCTACGAGCGCGGGCTCGAATGGCTGGTCCCGTCGGACATGCGCGCCGAATGGGCGATCACCATGGACCGGATGGCGCACACGATGCGCCGCCTGCTCGCCGGGCGGTTGCTCGGCATGTTTGTTGAAGGGGTGCTGATCTGGCTGGCGCTGTGGCTGGCGGGGGTACCGATGGCGCTGCTGCTCGGCATCATTACGGGCATGCTGGCGTTCATCCCCAATATCGGCGCGCTGCTTTCGGGGGTGCTGATGGTCGCGGTTGGCTTTTCCGCGGGGCAGGAGCAAGGCATTTGGGCGATCATCATCTATTTCGCGATCCAGAATTTTGATGGCTATGTCGTCATACCGATGATTGCGAAAAACACCGTCGATATGCCGCCGGCACTAACCCTGTCGTCGCAGATTTTGGCGAGCACGCTGTTCGGGGTGCTCGGGCTGGCGCTCGCCGATCCGATGATCGCGATGATCAAGGTCGCGCTCGAACGCGGGTCGGAGGCGGCGCTGGGCGATGCGCCGGTGGCGGTTGACGTCGGCGGGGATGGAATGGCGACATGAAGCTGCGACTATATGATTATTGGCGGTCGTCGGCGAGTTACCGGGTGCGGATCGCGCTCGCGCTCAAGCGGCTCGATTACGAGCGGGTGCCGATCGATCTGCTCTCCGCGGAGCAAACCGGTGCCGAAAACCGTGCCCGCAATCCGCAAGGGCAAGTCCCAACGCTTGAGGCGGGCGGCGTGCCGATGATTCAAAGCATCGCCATTATCGACTGGCTGGATGCGACTTTCCCCGAACCCCGGCTGATCCCCGCCGACCCGGCGGCGCGCGCGCGGGCGATGGCGCAGGCGTTGCTGATTGCGGCCGATATCCACCCGCTCAACAATCTGCGTGTGCTCAAACGGCTGGAGACGCAATTCGGCGCGGATCAGGCCGCCAAGGACGAATGGTATCGCGCGACCATCGCGGGCGGGTTTGCAGCGCTGGAGGCGCTGGCGGGCGACGGGCCGTTTCTCGGCGGTGATACCGTGGGCATCGCCGACATTTGCCTGGTCCCACAAATGTTCAACGCGCGCCGCTTTGCGGTGCCGCTTGCCGATTATCCCCGGTTGGTGGCGATTGATGCCGCCGCTGCCGCGCTGCCCGCCTTTGCCGCCGCGCACCCCGATGCGGTGCGTCCGCCGCAATAGCCAACGGGGCCGAGCGGGGTTGAAGCCAGACGCGTGCGTCCCCAAATCCCCGAGGCTCCTTGGCCGCAACCTTGCCGCAATTGCCCTCTAACCCGATGACAATTGCCGTAATTTTTAGGCGTTCAGGACATAGTGGTCATGCATATTCCCCTTGCCCGAACCGGGCCGATGGCTGATCCGGGGCGCGACGCTGTGTCTTCATATGGTGCCGCTACGCCAAGCCGCTGGTCGACGGTGGGCGGCACGCTGCTCACGCTGGCGATGCTGCTTGGCCTGACGCGGGCGCTGTTCGGCGGCGGCCTTGCCGGGTTCAGCCAGGCGTTGCCGCGCGACCCGTGGTTCTACATCGCCTCGATCGCGCTGTATCTGACGGTGCCGGTCGGCGATTTCGTAATTTTCAGGCGGCTGTGGCGCTTGCCTGCCGCCGGATTTGCCGCCCTCCTCAAAAAGGGCATCGCGAACGAGGTCGTGCTTGGCTATGCGGGCGAAGTTTACTTCTACACTTGGGCAAGAGCGCGCGCGCAGATGATCGCTGCCCCCTTTGGCGCGGTAAAGGATGTCAGTATCCTGTCGGCGCTGGCGGGCAACGTAGTGACGCTGCTGCTGGTCGTGCTTGCGCTGCCCTTTGCCTATCGCGCGGTCCCGCCCGAGCTGGGGTCGTCGCTGATGTGGTCGGTGGGAGTCGTGATCGCGACCTCGCTTCCGTTCCTGATCTTTGCGCGGCGGGTGTTTTCACTGCCGCAAGGGGTGCGGTGGTGGATTTTTGCGGCGCATATGGCGCGGCTGGGGGCGGCTGCACTCCTGGTCGCGATTGTGTGGCGGCTGGGGTTGCCCGAGCTTGGGCTGGGCAGCCTGATAATCCTGTCTGCGGGGCGAATGCTGGTGGGCCGGTTGCCGCTGGTGCCAAACAAAGACCTTCTTTTCGCCAATTTTACCGTCTTGTTGGTGGGTCAGGACGCGGGTGTTTCGGCGGTTGTTGCGATCACCGCCGCCTTTACGCTGGTGCTGCATTTGCTGCTGACTCTGGTGTTTGGGCTTCACGCCCTGATGAGGAAATTTTGATGCGTATTCTCTATGCCCTGTATCCGCTTGTCCTCGCCACAGCGTTTGGCGCAGCGCCGCTGGGAGCGGGGGGGCGCCCGACCATTGGCAGCGATGCCGCCGCGTGCGATGCCGGCAATGGCCCGGCGGTGCATGTGATTGTTGCGGGGTTGAAGGACCGCAAAGGGCGGCTGAAGCTGGAGCTCTATCCGGCAACGGCGGCGGATTTCCTGCGCGATGACCGCGACCTGGCGAAAGAAGGCAAGGTGTTCCGCCGGGTCTGGGCCGACACCCCCGCAACCGGCCCGGTTGAAATGTGCATTCAGGTGCCAGCGCCGGGCAGCTATGGCCTGTTCTTCACGCATGACCGTGACGGCAAGAACAAGTTCAATTTCTGGAGCGACGGCGGCGGCATCACCAGCAACGCGCGCATTGGCGCAAGCAAGCCCAAGATCGCGGCATCGACGGTCGAAGTCGGAGCGGGCATTACCACCATCACCATTCGCGCGCAATATCTGCGCGGCTTGAGCGGCTTATCGCCGATGAAGAATTAAGGGACGCGCGGCGGCAGATAGAGCGTCAGCTGCCCTCCGGGCACGGCAAACCGTCGCCAGTGATGCGCGACAGCATAGTCGATCAACGGCTGATCGTCGCCAGCCTCCCCCGCCATCCACGCGCCTTCGCCCCCTGTCAGGATCGCGTGGAGCGGCGCGGCGGTTTCGATCCGGTTGCGCGAGATGAGGTGAAATTGCCGCTCGTGCCGCGCGTCGAGCAGATTCAGGCTCCGGAAGTAAAACGGGCCGGGGGCAAAGCGCGGGTCGATCATTAGGCCTGCCGCGGGCAGGAGTTGCGGCGATAATGTCGCGACCGGGCCCATGCCGCCCGCTGCTGCAAAGATGCGGCGGAGCGCGCGGCCCTGCTCGATCACCGCCGCCATCGGCACGCCACTCTGCGCGCGCAATCCCGCCTCGACTGAGGGCGCGAGGCCGCCGATCGCAAAGATGACGGCGGCGATCCGCGTGCCGCGCCCCGGCGATACACGGTGCCACACCAGCGCGAGCCGGATGAGCAGCGGCGGCAGGACCGGCAACAGATATTGCCGCCAGGTCGGCTCGGGCAAAAGTGCGGCGACAAGCCCTGCGGCGATGATCACGTCGAGCAGCCGTTCGGTCCGCGCGGCACCCGGCCAGCGCAGCGCAATCACCAGCGCCATCAAGGCGGGACCAAGCGCGAGGAACTTGACTGTGTCGAGCGCCTTGCCGATCAGGCTGAGTTTGGCGGGCATCCCCTGCGCCAGATACCATTCGGCGGGCGCTTGCGCGGGGAAGGCGAACACCCCGAACCAGAAGGCGGCCGGTGCCGCTGCATAGAGTCCCAGCATCAGCGCGGCGGCGGGCAATGCGCCCAGCGCAACCAACGCCGGCCGGTGATCGCGATTGGCGAGCGCATATAGGCCATAGACGGTGGCCGGGAGCGCGAACGAAATCTTGGCAGCGGCCGCCGCACTCAACAACAGGCCAATGGCAACCGCTTCGCCCGGACGCGCTGTGCCGCCCATCCGCCGCATTATCAACCAGAGCGCGCCGGCGAACAGCATCCCGGGCAGCGCGTCGTTGCGGGCCACCGCGCTGGTGAACAGGAAAATGTCGCAACTCGCCATCAGGCCGGTCGCGAGCATGGCCCCGCGCGGGGCGGCGCCCCCGGTTCGGGCGGCGGCATAGCACGCGATCAGCGCGCCAAGCCCGAACAGCGCGTTCACAGCGCGCATCACGGGCCAAACCCAAATCCCCGACGCAACCGCCAGCGGTGCGAGCAGCATCGGCTGAAGTGGGGTCTGCAAATAAGCGAAGTCGCGATACGGCAGGCCGTGCCAGCTCAACAGCGCGGCGGCGACATATTGGCTCTCGTCATGATCGAACGGGCGGATCATTGCCAGCGCGACCAGGACCAGCGCCGCGAGCGCGACAATCGCCGCCCAGCCAAAATCGCGTATCGAAATCGCCTTTGTCACGAATCGTCCATATCGGCGGTGCATTCGCTTGTGTAAATCGAACCGTCCAATTCCAAAGCGCATAGGGGGCATGCCATGACCATCCGGATTGATCGCCGTTCACTGTTGATGACCGGCACACTTGGCGCAGGCGCGCTTGCCATTCCCGGTTTTGCGCAGACGCCCGCGATTTCGGCAGCGCGCGGCTTCACCCATGCGGTGGCGAGCGGCGAACCGATGAGCGATTCGATGCTGCTCTGGACGCGCTACGTACCCGAAACCGGCGATTCCGCCGAATTGCGGGTCGAGATGTCGACCACCGCCGATTTTGCGAAAATCATGGGTGGCGGGGTGCAGGTGACCGGGCCGTGGCGCGACTGGACGTCAAAGATTACCGTGGGTGGCCTGCGCGCAGGCACCGTTTATCACTATCGCTTCATCGCGCCCGACGGCAGCAAATCGCCGGTTGGCCGGACCAAGACTTTGCCGGAAGGGGCAGTCAAATCGTTCAAGGCGGGGATTTTCTCCTGCTCCAACCTGCCCTTTGGTTATTTCAATGCCTATGCGCATGCAGCGGCGCAGGGCGATCTGGATCTGGCGATCCACCTTGGCGACTATATGTATGAATATGCGATCGGCAACTATCCCGCGCTTGAGGACACGGTCGCGGGTCGGGTGATCGAGCCGGCAACTGAGATGGTCCGGCTTGCGGATTACCGCCTGCGCTTCGCCAGCTACCGCGCGGACCCCGACCTGCAAAAACTGCATCAGCTCGTCCCGATGATCATGCAGTGGGACGATCATGAATCGACCAATGATTCATGGGAGGGCGGAGCACAGAATCACCAGAATGACGAGGGCGACTGGAACGTGCGCCGCGCCGCGTCGATTCAAGCGTATCGCGAATGGATGCCGATTTCGGATGAGCCGTGGAAGGCCTATGACATCGGCACGCTGGCGACGTTGTTCCGCACCGAGACCCGGCTGATCGGGCGCACCAAACAACCCGATATCGCGCCCTTGTTCCGCAATCTGAACGTGATCAAGGCACTGACCGAGTTCCGTGACGGGGCTTGGCAAAACCCGTCGATGACGATGATGGGATCGCAGCAGGAGGAATGGCTGGCCCACGGCATCCGCCAGTCGGTGAAGGCGGGGCAGCAGTGGCAGGTGGTCGGCTTTGGCACGATCATGGGGACGACCATGGTGCCAGAGGCAGCAGCGGGCTGGCTCGCGCCCGACGCGCCGCCGCGCACGCGCAATTATGTGATGGCCGGGATTGCGGCATCAAAGGCGGGGCTCCCCTCCAATTTCGATAGCTGGGGCGGCTATCCGGCCGCGCGTGCGCGTTTTCTGAAAGGTGCGCAGGCGGCGGGCGCCAATCTCGTCGTGATTTCGGGCGACAGCCATAATGGCTGGGCCTATGATCTGGCGCAGGACGGCAAGGCCGCCGGGGTCGAGTTTGCCGGGCAGGGTGTGACCTCGCCGGGCTATGAAAGCGCGATCAAGGTCGATCCGAAACAAGTCGCCGCCGCTCTTGTCGCTGCCAGCCCGGAACTCAAATGGTGCGACACCTCGCGGCGCGGTTACATGACGCTGACGATCACGCCGGAGCGTGTGACCAACGACTGGATCTTCGTCGACACGATCAAGGCAAAGTCGATGGCCACCACCATCGGCCATACCGCCACGGTGACCCGCGGGCGCAATTTGATGGGTTAAGCCGGATGGTGGGCGACGACGAAGTAATTCAGGCTGACGTCGTCGCTCATCATGAACCCCCTTAAGGGGGAAAAGCGTAAGCCCCGCGTGTCGGCAATCGTCAGCCCGGCGTCGGTCAGCATCGCGCGCAGATCATCGGGCTTCAGGAACTGGTCCCAATCATGAGTGCCGCGTGGGATTTGCCCAAACCCCTCGGCGATGGTGATGAGCGCGATCCGCGATAACATCGTGCGGTTGGGGGTGGACAGGATCATCAGCCCACCCGGCGCCAGCGCCCGAGCCAACCCGCGCACAAAGGCGACCGGGTCGCTAACATGCTCGATCACTTCGAGACTGGTGACAAGGTCGAACGTCGCATCGCCCAAATCCTCGACCGATCCGGTGCGATAATCGATGCTCAGCCCCGATTGTGCGGCATGAGCCTTGGCCGCCGCGATGTTTTCGGGCGCCGCGTCGAGCCCGGTCACTGTCGCCCCCATCCGCGCCAGCGGCTCGCACAACAGCCCGGCGCCGCACCCGACATCGAGCGCGCGCTTGCCGTCCAGCGGCGCAAAGGAGGCCGCATCGCTCCCCCAATGCGCGTCAATCCGCTCGCGCAAATAGCCCAGCCGCACCGGGTTCAGCCGGTGGAGCATCGCCGACGATCCCTTTGGATTCCACCAATCGGCGGCCAGCGCCCCGAAATGCGCGGCTTCATTCGGGTCGATCGTGGTCTGGGTCATGCAATCCTCACGCCGGGTCTGTGCAAACTTGCCTTTATGGTCCCCCGCCAGTAACAGCGCGCGCTGCAAAGCTCAAAGGAGCAGTCTACCGGCCATGGCCCGTATTGTGATGAAATTTGGCGGCACGTCGATGGCCGGGATCGAGCGGATCCGGGCGGTTGCCGCGCGGGTGAAGCGCGAGGTTGATGTCGGGCATCAGGTCGCCGTGGTGGTATCGGCGATGGCGGGGGAGACCGACCGGCTGGTCAATTTCTGTCGCGAGGCGTCGTCGCTTTACGATCCGCGTGAATATGATGTTGTCGTGGCCTCAGGCGAACAAGTGACCAGCGGGCTGCTGGCGATTGCGCTCCAGGCGATCGGCGTGCCCGCACGCAGCTGGCTTGGCTGGCAATTGCCGATCGACACCAGCGCAGCGCATGGCAGCGCGCGGATTGAGACGATCGCGATGGACGCCGCACTTGCGACCGGTGAAGTCGCGGTGATCCCCGGCTTTCAGGGCGTGAGCGAGGGCCGCGTCTCCACCCTTGGTCGCGGCGGATCGGACACCTCGGCGGTCGCGGTGGCCGCCGCCATGAAGGCGGAGCGGTGCGACATCTATACCGATGTCGATGGCGTCTACACCACCGACCCGCGCATTGTGCCGCGTGCGCGCAAATTGGCGCGCGTCACCTATGAAGAAATGCTCGAACTGGCGAGTGTGGGCGCCAAAGTGCTGCAAACCCGCTCGGTCGGGCTGGCGATGAAGGAGGGGGTGCGGATTCGCGTGCTGTCATCCTTTATCGATGGCAATGACGACACTGGCACGCTGATTGTGAGCGAAGAGGAATTGGGCGATATGGAACGGCAACTCATCACCGGCATCGCGCACGACAAGAATGAGGCGAAGATCACGCTCACCGATGTGCCCGACCGGCCCGGTGCAGTCGGCGCGATCTTTACCCCGCTGGCAGAGGCCGGGATCAATGTCGACATGATCGTCCAGAATATCGCGCATTCGAGCGGATCGACCGATGTGACCTTTACCGTCCCCGCCGCTGATCTCGCGCGTTCGCTCAATGTGCTGGGGCAGGGGCAGGCGGCGATCGGCTTTACGAAAATGATGCACGATCCGCGCGTGGCCAAGGTTACCGTGGTGGGGGTGGGCATGCGCAGCCATGCGGGCGTGGCCGCGACGATGTTCAAAACGCTCGGCGCGCGTGGCATCAATATTCAGGCGATCACGACCAGCGAAATCAAGGTCAGCGTGCTGATCGACGAGGATGAGACCGAGCTGGCGGTGCGCGTGCTGCACACCGCTTACGGGCTGGATGCAGAGGCGGCCGCGTGAGCGCCGGGGCGGCCCGTCTTGCCCGCCGCATGGCGCGCGGCTGCGATTTTCTGGGCAGCGATGTCGCGATTATCTGTGGCGCGATGTCGTGGGTGTCGGAGCGCAACCTTGTCTCGGCGACGTCGAATGCGGGCGGTTTCGGGCTGATCGCGTGCGGGGCGATGTCGCCCGAATTGCTCGATGCCGAGATTGCCGCGACCAAGGCGCTCACTGCGCGGCCTTTTGGCGTCAACCTGATCACCATGCACCCGCAATTGACCGATCTGATCGCGGTGTGCGCGCGCCACCGCGTCACCCATATCGTGCTGGCAGGCGGATTGCCGCCCGCAGGCGCGATTGAGGCGATCAAGGCAGCGGGCGCCAAGCTGATCTGTTTTGCCCCCGCGCTTGCCCTTGCGAAAAAATTGATCCGCTCGGGCGTGGACGCGC
>PNLG01000139.1 GCA_013822915.1 Sphingomonas sp.
AAGCTGGTCGAGCAACGCGGCGCGAGCGCGGGTGATGTCGGTGATGAGCGCGGGGCTCGCAATGTCGGTCGAGTCGATCTGTTCGGGCCAGTCGCGCCGTACCAACGCCTCCAGCCGGTCGAGCGTGGCTGCATCGACCAGGAAGCGTGGGTCGACGCGCGCGGGATCGGCGACCACACGCAGCCTCAGGCACGCCGGGCCGCCGCCATTCGCCATCGATTCGCGCACATCGACCACCTCGACCCGCCGGATTGGGCCATTGCCGCTCAGCATGTCCTGAAGCCAGGCCCAGACGCGTGGGTTGGCGCGCGATTCCTCGGGCACGATCAGCGCGATGCTCCCGTCTGGTAGCGTTACGAGTTGCGCGTTGAACAGATAGGAGGATACCGCATCGGCGAGGCTGACCGCACTGGCCGGCACCTCGACAATCTGCGCCGACGGCAATGCAGCGATCAGCGCGTCGAAAAACGCCTGCGGCTCGGCAAAGGCGTGTTCATGCGCGAACAACACCGGGCCATTGGCGACGGCGACCACATCATTGTGAAACGCCCCCGCCGCGATTGCCGCCGGGTTCTGTTCGACAAACAGCGTGCGTGCTGGGTCGAGCCCGTGTGCGCGGGCGACGGCTTCGCTCGCGGTCCGGCTCTGGCGCGCGGGGAACGGGCCGCCCGACTCGCCATAAACGAAAATCTCGACGCCGCGCGCATCATGCACAGGCGCCATGCGCATGTGATTGGCGGCGCCTTCATCGCCGAAGGGCGGCGGCACGGGACCGTGCACCACGAAGCCCGGATCGGCAAAGGCCAGTCGCAACTGTGCCAGCGTTTCGGGCCATTCATGGCTGCGATGCGGCATGGTGAGCAGGTTGGCGACGGTTAGATGGCATTTGCCGTCCGCTGTATCGGGCGCGGGCGATACCGTGGCCGCATTGGCTGCCCACATCGCCGATGCCGACAGCGCCTGCGCCCGCAGCACCGAGTTTGCCGACGCATAGTCGGTTGCGAGCGACGCCAGCCAGCGATGGTCGGGTCGGGCATGGGGGAGCAAAATCCCCTGCGCCAGCCCAAGCGCGAGATTGGCCCGCATCTTGGCAATCCCCTGAAGCGCGGCCGCCCGTGGTTGCGATGTGCGGCCCGCATTGCCCGTCGCGGCGAGATTGCCAAGGCTTAGCCCCGCATAATTATGGCTGGGGCCGATCAGCCCGTCGAAGTTGATCTCGGTAATCATGTGCGTTCCACAAACAGGATTTCGGTGTCGATATCGGCGCCAATCCGGGCCGCGCAATCGCGGTCGATGACGACGCCGTCGGGGGTGCTGCGGACCTGGCCATAGCTGCAGCGAAACCCGGCCAGGCTCCCTTGCGCAACCAGGGCTGCGTCGCCGCCATCACCGTCGGTTGCGATCACGCGCGCGATCCGTGCCTCGCGGATCGAGCGCACGGTGTCGGTCCGCGCGATCATGGTTGGCCCGCCGTCGAAAATGTCGACGTAATTGTCATAGCGAAACCCCTCATTTTCAAGCATCCGCATCGCCGCCCGGCCCGACGGGTGGGGAATGCCAATCGCGGCGCGCGCGCTTTCCGACAGCATGGCGGTATAAACTGGATGTTTGGGAAACAGGTCAGCGATGAATTGATGCCCGTGGATGGCGTTGAACTGGTCGGCGTCCTGAAAATTCATCCCGAAAAACCGCCCCGCCAGCCCGTCCCAAAAGGGCGATCCGCCCGCTTCATCAATCACCCCACGTAGCTCGGCCAGCACGCGGTCGGCGAAGCGCGCGCGGTGCTGCGCCATGAACAGATAACGGCTGCGCGCCAGCAACAGGCCAAGCCCGCCGGCGCGCTCCGCCGGGTGGAGGAATAGGCCGCCGACCTCGCTGCACCCCTCCAAATCGGTGGTCAGCGCGAGCATTTCGGCGCGAAATGTGCGGTTGAGCGCGCTGCTATGCTGAGTCAGCGTGCTCAGCCGATAGCTGTAAAAGGGGTGGTGCTGACCAACGCTGGTGAAAATCTGGCAAGTGCCACGCACTTCGCTGGTCGCGGTGTTTTCGAGCACGAGCACAAACAGCTCATCGGCTAGCGCGGTATCGGTGCGGGCAAAGGCAGCGGCGCTGCGCTCAAGCTTGGCACGAAGCGCGGCACGATCCGGCGGCAGGTTGGTAAAGCCGCCTCCGGTCAGTTTCGCCATTTCATACAAGTGTTGCAGGTCGCTGTCGCGCGCGGCGCGGATGATGAAGCTCACAAATGGCCTTTCTGGACGATGCGGGCAATGGCGAGTGCGGAGAGTGCGGCGCGTTCGGGGAGCGAGTCGACGATTAGATATTCGTCCGCCGAATGGATATCGCCGCCGCGCGCGCCCATGGTGTCGACCACCGCCACGCCGCACGCGGCAATGTTGTTGCCGTCACACACGCCGCCGGTGTCGCGCCAGCCAATGGCGAGGCCCAGGTCAGCGCCCGCCGCCTTTACCGTGTCGAACAGGCGGGCGGCATCCGCGCTGATCGGCTTTGGCGGGCGGTTGAAGCTGCCATGGCAGTCGATTGCCACGTCGTGGGCTGCGGCCACCGCGGCAATGCTGGCTGCCAGATGTTCGGTCGCAAGTGTAATCGCGGGCCCATCCTTGGGCCGGAAATTGACGCGCAGGATCGCGAGATCGGGCACGACATTATTCGGTCCGCCGCCCTCGATCCGCGCCGGATTGACCGCAAGCGTGGACGAGCGCGCCGCCGCCAGCCGCAGCGCGAGATCGGCAGCGGCAAGCACTGCGTTGCGCCCGTCATCGGGATTGCGCCCGGCATGCGCGCTTTTGCCGCGCACGGTGATCGAGAAATTGCCGGTGCCGCCGCGCGCGCCCGCGAGCGTGCCATCGGGGAGTGCCGGCTCATAGGTAAAGGCGGCGAGCTTGCCGCGCGCCACCCGCTCGATCAGCCGGGCAGAGGACAGCGATCCGGTTTCCTCATCCGCGCCGATCATCACCTGATAGCCGAGGGCTGGCGCAAACGGGCTTGCCTCCACCGCCATCAGCGCGGCGAGCATCAGCGCGATACCGCCCTTCATATCGGCCACACCGGGACCGTTCAGCACGTCGTCCGCGCGCCATACGCACGTCTGAAACGGGTGATCGGCGGGGTAGACCGTGTCCATATGCCCGGTGAATAGCAATTGCAGCGGGGCGTCGGGCCGCACGGTGACCAGCAAATGTCGGCCATGGTCGAGCGGGATGCGCGCGCCATCGGCGCCGACCGTCTCCACCGCGTCCGGCGCCTCCAGCGTGACCGCGCCGGGGAGCGCCGCAAACGCATCCGCCAGCATCGCGCCCATCGCTGCCACCCCGGCCAGATTGCGGGTGCCCGAATTGATTGCGCTCCACGCCAGCACCTGATCGAGCATCGGGGCGGCGCGGGCATGATCGACCAGTGCTGCTTCGGCGGGGGAAAGAAGGGCCATGGCCAGGGGGTTTAGCGGCATCCGGCGCGCGGCTCCACCCAATTGCTTGACCTTTGGCGTCGGGCGCGGTCCAACATCGGGCCAATGACTTATGAGATTGCAAAATTCATCCACATCACAGGCGTGGTCATGTTGATGGGCAACATCACCGCGACCGCATTTTGGAAAGTATTTGCCGATGGCACCGACGATCCGCGCATCATCGCCTTTGCCCAGCGGCTGGTGACGATCACCGACTGGAGCCTGACCTTTTGGGGCGTCGTGCTGACGATGGTGGGCGGTTACGGCGCGCTGTGGATCGCAGGCGCCAGCCCGCTGGCGGGCGGTTGGCTTGTGTGGAGCCAGGGGCTGTTCGTCGTCGCCGGGCTGATCTGGCTCGGCATATTGGTGCCGATCCAGATTCGTCAGGCCCGCGCCGCGCGCGATTTTGCGAGCGGGGGCAGCATTACCGACGCGTTTCGGCGCGACAGCCGCCGCTGGATCGTCTGGGGGTTGATCTCCACGGTGCCGCTGGTTGCGGCCACCTGGCTGATGGTGGCCAAGCCCTATTGAGGGCCAAGGTGCGGCGCAAATGCGGCCATGACGTCACGGTAAAGCTGCTGCTTGAAATCCACCGCCAGACCCACGACCTCCCCCGGATCGACCCAGCGCCAGGCACGGAATTCGGGGTGCGCGGTCGCGATGTTGATGTCGCTGTCCTCGCCGTCGAAGCGGAACAAGAACCAGCGCTGGCGCTGCCCCCGCCATTTGCCCCGCCAGATCCGGCCGATCAGCGCATCAGGCAGGTCGTAGCAAAATTCGCCCGGTGCCTCGGCGATCAGCGTCACTTTATCGGGCGCGATGCCGGTTTCCTCGCCCAGTTCGCGCATCGCGGCGGCTGCGCCATCCTCGCCGGGGTCGATCCCGCCCTGGGGCGGCTGCCAGGCCTCGACCTCAGTGTCGAGACGTTGGCCGACAAACACCTGCCCCATCCGATTGAGGATCAAAATGCCGGCACAGGGGCGATAGGGCAGGGTGTCCTTGTCGATCACGCCAGCGCCTCGGCGATCATCGCCTTTAGCATGGCAAGCGCGCCCGCCACATCGGCCTGAGCCGAGGGAATCGCCTTTCGCATCGTTACAAAGCCGTGGATATTGCCCACTGCTTCGCGATAAATCACCGGCACGCCCGCCGCGATCAGTGCGGCGGCATAGGCGCGTCCCTGATCGCGCAACGGGTCCAGCCCGGCGGTCAGGACGAGTGTGGGGGGCATGTCGCGGTGGTTGGCGTCGAGCGGCGCCCCGCGCCAGTCGCCCGGCGTCGTGGCATAGGCCGCGTCAAACCACGCCATCCCCTCCTTCGTGAGCACGCGGCCCTCATTGAACAAGTCAAACGACGGATATTTGTCCGCCTTGTCGACGGTCGGGTAGATCGGGAATTGCGCAATCACCGGGACGGCAGCGGGCGCGTCGCGCAGCGCCATAGTGATGACGATCGCCAGATTACCGCCCGCGCTGTCCCCCATCGGCACCAGTCCGGTGACGCCAAAGCCGAGCGCGTCGGGGCTGGTCGCAAGCCAACGCGCGGCGGCTTCGCAATCCTCTGGCGCCGCTGGAAAGGGGTGTTCGGGGGCCAGCCGGTAATGCACGGCCACCACGGGCAGGTCGAGCTGGCGGCTGACCTCTGCGCAAAAACCGGCATGGGTATCAAGGTCGCCGATCACAAAGCCGCCGCCATGGCAAAACACCACCAGCGGGCCGGGCGCGCGGTCGGCACGCGTATCGAACAGCCGCAGGGGGATGTCACCCGCCGGTCCCGGTGCGGTAAGATCGCGGACCACCGCCAGCTCGCCGAGCGGCAAATCGACCATCTCCTTGCTCGCCAGATAAATGCCCCGCGCGCCCTCTGGCGGCAATTCGTGCATTTTCGGTCCCGGCAGCATGTTGAGCATCGCCAGCAACTGGGCGACATCGGGGCGCGTGAAATGCTCGGTCATGTGGCTCTCCATCTCTGTGGCCCGGTTCGGGTAGCGCGGGGGTGCGCCGTTGCTTACCTAAAGCGCGTGTTCGCTGTCGTCCATCACCCCGATTATGTCGCGCCTGCGCCCACGCGCTCAGCCTATCGATGGAACAAGAACGGGCTGGTCCGCGACTTGTTGATGGCGAGCGATGCGGCAATCGACTGGCACGCGCCAGAGCCGATGCCGCAGCATTGGTTAGAGGCGGTGCACGACCCCGGCTATGTTGCCGAAGTCATCGCCGCGCGCGTCCCCGCCGCCAAGGAACGGCGAATCGGCTTTCCCGTCACCCCGCAGGTCGCGCGGCGCGCGCTCAGGGTGCCGGGGGGGACATATCTGGCGGCGCGGCTGGCGCTTGAGCGCGGGTTTGCCGCCAATAGCGCGGGCGGGAGCCACCATGCGCTGGCAGAGACGGGCGCGGGCTATTGCGTGTTCAACGATCTGGCGATTGCGGCGGTGCGGCTGGCGCAAGAGGGGCTTGGCCCCGTGCTGATCGTCGATTGCGATGTGCATCAGGGCGATGGCACTGCGGCTTTGACCGCAGGATGGAGCGACATCGCGACCTATTCCATCCATGCCGAGAAGAACTTTCCAGCACGAAAAGCCCGGTCAACCGTCGATGTCGCGCTGCCCGATGGAGTGGGGGATGACCAGTATCTGGAGATGCTGGCGGCAACGCTTGCGCCGCTGATCAACCGGGTTGCGCCGCGCCTGATCCTGTATCAGGCGGGCGTTGATCCGTTTGGCGGGGACCGTTTGGGGCGGCTGAACCTGAGCGCTGCCGGGTTGATCGCGCGCGAGGGAATGGTCGCGGGGATGGCGCGGGCGCGCGGGGTGCCGCTCGCCTCGACACTCGGTGGCGGCTATGGCACCGACGCGCTGGAAGTGGCACAGCGCCATGTCGCGTCGCTGCTCGCGCTGGCAGCGGCCTTTGCAAAGCAATGATTTTGGTCACTGCCGCATTTTCTGTCTTGGGGCTGACGCGGCGTCGCTCTAGACGAAGCAGATTGAAGGTTACAGGATAACGACAATGGCTTCAGCCACGCACCAGCTTCTTCCCGACGATACCGCTCCCGCAACACCCGCCGAATCGGTGGTGGTGCGCTTTGCCGGGGACTCGGGCGACGGGATGCAGTTGACCGGCGGTCAGTTTACGCTGTCGACGGCGCTGTCGGGCAATGATCTGGCGACTTTTCCCGATTTTCCGGCAGAAATCCGGGCGCCGCAAGGGACGTTGTTCGGCGTATCGGCGTTTCAGATCAATTTCGGCTCGACCGAGATTGAGACCGCGGGCGACGCGCCCGATGTGTTGATCGCGATGAACCCGGCCGCGCTCAAGACTAATATCGATCAGCTAAAGCCCGGCGGGCTGGTGATTGCCGATGCGGGCGAATTTGGCGATCGCAACCTGGCGAAGGCGAAGTATGACGCCAATCCGCTGACCGACGGGAGCCTGGCGAAATGGCAATTGCTGTCGTTCGACATTTCCGCGCTGACGCTCGAATCGGTCAAGCCCTTTGGCTTGGGCAACAAGGAAGCGCTGCGCTGCAAGAATATGTGGACGCTCGGCCTCGCGCTATGGATGTTCGATCGCAGCCGTGCGCCGATCATCGACTGGCTGAAGGCGAAATTCGCGAAGAATGAAGTGCTGGCGCAAGCCAATATCGCCGCACTCAACGCCGGGCACGCTTATGGCGAGACGGCGGAGATTGGCGGCGGCGGGCTCGGCGCGCACCGGCTGCGTCAGCTCCATGTCGACCCCGCTGACGTCGAGCCCGGGCTATACCGCACCGTTACCGGGGCAGAGGCGATTTCGCTGGGGCTGGTGGCGGGCGCGCAACTGGCCGATTTGCCGATGTTTTTCGGCGGATACCCGATTACGCCAGCATCCGCCATCCTCCACCATCTTGCGCGGTTGAAGGAGTTCCACGTCACCACTTTTCAGGCGGAGGATGAGATTGCGGCGATCGCGTCGGCGATTGGCGCGTCCTATGCCGGTCAGCTTGGGGTCACGTCATCCTCCGGGCCGGGGATTGCGCTGAAAGGCGAGGCAATGGGCCTCGCGATCATGACCGAGTTGCCGCTGGTCATCATCAATTCGCAGCGCGGCGGGCCATCGACTGGCTTGCCCACCAAAACCGAGCAGTCGGACCTGTATCAGGCGATTTACGGCCGCAATGGCGACGCGCCGATGCCGGTGATCGCGGCCTGCTCCGCCGCTGATTGCTTTGACGTCGCGATTGAGGCGGTGCGGATTGCCACCCAGTATATGACGCCGGTGATGGTGCTGACCGACGGTTACATCGCCAATGCGGCGGAACCGTGGAAAGTGCCCGACATGAGCGCCTACACGCCGTTTCCGGTGACCTTCCTTGACCATGTGCCGGAGGGCGGCTTCCTCCCCTATGCGCGCGACAACAAGCTCGCGCGGCCCTGGGTCAAGCCCGGCACGCCGGGGCTGCTCCACCGCATCGGCGGGATCGAAAAGGCGCAAGGCACAGGCAATATCGACTATAGCGCCGCCAACCATCAGGCGATGACCGACACCCGCATGAACAAGGTGCTGGGCGTGGATGTGCCCGATCAGCAAGTGTCGCTGGGCGCCACATCGGGCAAGCTGGCGGTGGTTGGCTGGGGATCGACCTATGGTCCGATTCATCAGGCCGTGCGGCGGGCGTTGCGCCGGGGGCAGGATGTTGCGCACATCCACATCCGCCACATCTGGCCGATGCCCGGCAATCTGGGCGAGTTGCTAAGGGGTTATGACAAAATCCTCGTCCCCGAAATGAACACTGGCCAGTTGAAGACGGTGCTGCGCGACCAATTCCTGGTCGATGCCCGCCCGCTCAACAAGGTTTCGGGCCAACCCTTCCGCATCTTCGAAATCGAAGAAGCGATTGACGCAATACTGGCATAAGGACGCTTGCCATGAACGACATGACCAATATTGCCCGCGCGACCACGCCCAAGGATTGGGAAAGCGATCAGGAAGTGCGCTGGTGCCCCGGGTGCGGCGACTATGCGATCCTGAAAGCGATGCAGCGCACCATGCCCGAGATCGGTGCGACGCCCGAAAACACGGTGTTCGTCAGCGGTATCGGCTGTTCGTCGCGCTTTCCCTATTACATGGAAACTTACGGTTTTCACACCATCCATGGCCGCGCCTGTGCTGTCGCGACGGGGGTGAAGCTCGCCAATCCGGCGCTTGATGTATGGATCATCACCGGCGACGGCGATGCGCTGTCGATTGGCGGCAACCACACGATGCACTTGCTGCGGCGGAACCTGAACTGCCAGTTGATCCTGTTCAACAACGAGATTTACGGGCTGACCAAGGGGCAATATTCGCCGACCAGCCGCGAGGGGACGCAAAGCCCCTCCACCCCCTTTGGCTCGGTCGATCACCCCGCCAAGCCGTGCGCCTTTGCGTTGGGCAGCGGCGCGCGGTTCGTCGCGCGCGGGATCGATGTGAACAAAAACCTGCCCGCTGTGCTGAAGGCCGCCTATCATCACAAGGGCGCGGCGTTTGTTGAGATTTTTCAGAACTGCATCGTCTATAATGATGAAGTATTTGAAGAATTCACTGCCAAAACCAATGCGGCTGATCATCAGCTCTGGCTCGAACACGGCAAGCCGATGCTGTTTGCGGGCGGATCAAAGGGGATTGCGATTGACCATAAAACGCTGACTCCCGTGGTCGTCGATGTGGCGGGTGGCGATTGGGAAGCGGCGGGCGTGATCGTGCATGACGTAACCAACCGCACGGTCGCGCACATGCTGGTCGAGCTGCCATTCGGCGTTTTCCCGATGGCGCTTGGCGTGCTGTATGACGATCCCAAACCGACCTTTGAGGAAGCGGTGGTCAGCCAGAACGAAGCGGTATCGCGCGGCAAGATCGCCGATCTGCAAAAGCTGGTGGCCAAGGGGCAAACCTGGACCGTTGAGAACGCGCACCACGCGCAAGGGTGATGACCAGCATCCTGTGGCTTCGGCGTGATCTGCGGCTCGCGGATCAAGCGGCGCTTGCCGCTGCTATCGCCGAGGGGCCCGTGGTGCCGGTCTATATCCTCGACGATGAAACGCCAAAGCACCGGCGCATGGGTGGGGCGTCGCGCTGGTGGCTGCATCATAGTCTCGTCAGCCTGGCGCGCGATTTGGAAGCGGTCGGATCGCGGCTTATCCTGCGGCGGGGGCGGTGCGAGGAAGTGCTGGCGGCGCTGGCGGCAGAGGTTGGCGCGCGCCGGATACATGCGCTGCGCCATTATGAGCCATGGTGGCGC
>PNLG01000004.1 GCA_013822915.1 Sphingomonas sp.
GCTCGGCGCCAATTACCCCGGCACAATCTGGTATGAGCGCGCCTATAAGCTGATCGAGCGCAACGGCGACGTCCGCGAGAAGCGTGAGAAGCGTCAAAAGCCGCCCAAAAAGGCCTGACATCCCTGTCGACGGCCCCTTCCCCCGGCCCCTTTCCCCCGATTACGTGATCGGGCAGGAACACGCGTCATGCTGACCGCGCTTTCCATCCGCGATGTTGTGTTGATCGAAGCACTCGACCTCGACTTTGCTGGCGGGCTTGGCGTGCTCACCGGCGAGACAGGGGCGGGCAAGTCGATCCTGCTCGACGCACTCGGACTGGCGCTCGGCGCGCGCGGGGAAAGCGGGCTGGTGCGTCAGGGGGCCGCGCAAGCGGTGGTCACCGCGACCTTTGATCCGCCTGCCCCCGGCGGCGCGATCGCGGTGCTATTCGATGCCAATGGCCTTGATCTTGAGCCGGGCGAACCGCTGCTCATCCGCCGCATGGTGAAGGCCGATGGCGGCAGCCGCGCATTTGTGAACGATGCGCCCGCGTCCGCCGCGCTGCTGCGCGCGCTCGGCGGGTTGCTTGTCGAAATACACGGCCAACACGATGATCGCGGGTTGTTGAGCCCCGCCGGGCACCGCGCGCTGCTCGACAATTTCGGGCGGATCGACACCGCACCCGTCGCGCGGTGCTGGGCGGCATCGCGCGACGCCGAGGAAGCGCTCGCCGCTGCCCGCGCCGAACAGGCAGAGGCCGCGCGCGACCGTGAATGGCTGGACCATGCCGTCGCCGAACTGACTCGCCTGGCGCCCGAGGCGGGTGAAGAAGCCAGTCTCGCCGCCGCTCGCGCCGATATGCAGCGGGGCGAGAAAATCGCGGTTGATTTGCAAGCGATTGCCGATCTGCTCAACGGGTCCGAGGGAGGGCTTTCGCGGCTCCGACAGGCTGCGCGCATTCTGGAGCGGATTGCGGACGAGCATGACGCGCTGGGCGAAGCGCTGGCGGCGATTGACCGCGCGATCAACGATGCCGCGCTGACGCAGGACCGCATCGACGCCGCCGCCGACGCACTCGCCTTTGACCCCGCCCAGCTGGAAGCGGATGAGACGCGGCTGTTCGAACTGCGCGCCGTTGCCCGCAAACACCGCTTGCAGCCCGATGATCTTGCCGACCTTTCAGCGCAACTCGCCGCCAAGCTGGCCCGGATCGAGGGGGGGGCGGACAGCATCGCCGCGCTGACCGCCACGGCAAAGGCCGCCGCCGACGCTTATGCCGCCGCCGCCGATGCGCTGAGCGCCGCGCGCGCTGCTGCCGCCACCCGGCTGGATGCAGCGGTGATGCGCGAGCTGGCACCGCTCAAACTCGATGCCGCGCGCTTTCGCACGATGGTTGCCCCGCTGGGGACCGAGGCGTGGTCGGGCGCGGGCAAGGACCGGGTGGAGTTTGAGATATCGACCAATCCCGGCGCGCCCTTTGGCCCGCTCATCAAAATCGCGAGCGGCGGCGAATTGTCGCGCTTCATCCTCGCGCTGAAGGTCGCGCTCGCGGAGGAAGGGGCAGCGCCCACCATGATTTTCGACGAAATCGACCGGGGCGTCGGCGGCGCGGTCGCCTCTGCGATTGGCGAGCGGCTGGCGCGGCTGGCGCAGACGACGCAATTGCTGGTGGTGACGCATAGCCCGCAAGTCGCCGCGCGCGGGCGCCACCATCTGCTGATCGCCAAAAGCCATGACGGCACTGTCACCCGCACCGGTGTGCGCGCGCTGAGCGATGCCGAACGGCGCGAGGAAATCGCCCGGATGCTTTCGGGTGCGGCGATTACCGACGAGGCACGGGCACAAGCGGCGCGGTTGCTGGAGGGGGGTTAGCCGCGGATGGCCTGACCAAAGGCCAGCAAATTGCCGTCAGGCGCAAGCACCAACAGTTCGCGCTGGCCATAGGGCTGATCGACCGGCCCAAACACATCACCCGGCGGCAATTGATCAAGCTTGGGCCTCAGCTCCTGATGGAGCGCGTCGACATCGCGCACGTCAATGTAATAAGCAAACCGTCGGTTGCCGGGGGGCGCGCCGTCATCGCCATGGTTTTGCATCAGCCTGATCCCGCAGCCCTCACGCTCGACATAGGCATAGCCGGGTTGCTGATATCCCACGGTAAAACCAAGCATCTCGGTGAAATACGCCACCGCCTGCGCCAGATCGGGCACATGCATGAACGGCGTGATCTGGACAAAATTCCCCATAATCCCCTCCTTGAACCGCAAGCGCGGCAAGGTTAGCGCTGAGGCATGACGATGTCGCCCCCGGAATCGGACGCCGCCGCCGCCGCCGCGGCGGAGCTCGAACGGCTCGCAGGCGAAATTGCGCGGCACAATCGGCTATATCATACCGATGACGCGCCGGAAATCAGCGACGCCGACTATGACGCGCTGGTGCGCCGCAATGCCGCGCTGGAGACGGCGTTCCCGCATCTGATCCGCGCCGATTCGCCCAGCCGTCAGGTCGGCGCCGCCCCCGCTGCGCATCTCGCCAAAGTCGCGCATGCGCGGCCGATGTTCAGCCTCGACAATGCGTTTGGCGATGAAGATGTCGCCGACTTTCTGGGCCGCGTCCGCCGTTTCCTGTCGCTTGCCGATGACGAACCGGTCGCGTTGACCGCCGAGCCAAAGATTGACGGCCTGTCCTGTTCCATCCGGTATGAAAACCGGCGCATGGCCCGCGCGCTGACCCGTGGCGATGGGCAGGTGGGCGAAGATGTAACCGCCAATGTCCGCACGATTGCCGATGTGCCCGATACCCTGCCCGGTGACGCCCCCGATGTGGTGGAGGTGCGCGGCGAAATTTACATGGAAAAGGGAGCGTTTGCGGCGCTCAACGCCCGGCTGATCGCCGAGGCCGATGATGCGGACAAGGCGCGCCAATTCGCCAATCCGCGCAATGCCGCCGCCGGATCACTGCGGCAAAAGGACGCCGGCATCACCGCGTCGCGCCCATTACGCTTTTTCGCCTGGGGATGGGGGGAGGCAAGCACGCTACCCGGCACCACGCAATCCGAGATCGTGGCGGCGATCCGGCGCTGGGGCTTTCCCATTACCGCACAGTTTCAGCCGGGCGCGACGCTCGACGCAGCACTCGCCACCTATCGCGCGATTGAGGCGGCGCGCGCCGATCTGGCGTTCGATATCGACGGCGTCGTGTATAAGGTTGACCGGCTCGACTGGCAGGATCGGCTCGGCTTTGTCGGCCGCGCGCCGCGATGGGGGCTGGCGCACAAATTTCCCGCCGAGCGCGCGCAAACCACGCTGACGCGCATCGACATTCAGGTAGGGCGCACCGGCAAACTCACCCCCGTTGCCCGGCTGGCGCCGGTGACGGTCGGCGGCGTCGTGGTCACCAACGCGACGCTCCACAATGCCGATGAGATTGCGCGGCTGAACGTTTGGCCCGGCGACCGGGTCGTGCTGCAACGCGCGGGCGATGTGATTCCGCAGATTGTCGACAACCTGTCGCGCGATGAGGCGCGCGGGCCATGGCCCTTTCCGACGCAATGCCCCGAATGCCAGTCCCCGGCGGTGCGCGAGGAGGGTGAGGTTGATATCCGCTGTTCGGGTGGGCTGAGCTGCCCGGCGCAAACCGTTGAGCGGCTCAAGCACTTCGTCAGCCGGGCCGCGCTCGATATCGAGGGGTTGGGCGAAAAGTCGATTCAGGAGTTTTTCGCGGCTGGTTGGCTGCACGGGCCCGCCGATATCTTTCGGCTGCATAAACAGCGCGACGCGCTGTTGCAGCGCGAGGGGTGGAAGGACAAATCGGTCGATGCGCTGTTCGCCGGGATCGACGCCAAGCGCGCCCCCGACCCGGCGCGGCTGCTGTTTGGCATGGGCATCCGCCATGTCGGTGCAGTGACCGCGCGCGATCTGGTCAAGGCCTTTGGCAGCGTGCGCGAAGTTGCCGATATCGCGATCCGTGCGCAGGACGATGAGGCCGCGCGCGCCGAGCTGATTGCGGTGGACGGCATCGGCCCGGTGGTGGCGGATGCGCTGTGTGGCTTTTTTGCCGTCGCGCAGAATCGCGCAACCTGGGACGATTTGCTCCGCGAAGTCGCGCCCCCGCCCTATGTCGCCAATGTGCGTGCATCGCCCGTCACCGGCCAGACAATCGTGTTTACCGGCAGTCTGCAAACCATCAGCCGCGATGAGGCCAAGGCACAGGCGGAGGGGCTGGGCGCGCGCGTGTCCGGATCGGTCTCTGCCAAGACCGATCTGGTGGTCGCGGGGCCGGGTGCTGGGTCGAAACTCAAAAAGGCCGCCGAGCTGAACATCCAGGTTATCGACGAAGCCGAATGGATCGCGCTGGTGGAGGCCGCCCGCTGACAGCACGCAGTGATGCTTTTTTGCAACGCACCATCGCTTAATGCAGCGTTAAGGATTGCGGACGGCCCATGTCATCGAAGCGAAATAATTGCGCTGCATGGCCGCTGGCGAGGGGAGGCTATTAAGCCACCTGACGACTCGTCCGCTTAAGGGGATCATTATGCGACATCAGCTATTTCTGGGCGTAGCAGCGGCTGCGCTTGTCATTCCGGCGGCCGTCAGCGCGCAGGAAACGACCTCGATCATCCGTGGCTCGGTGTCGAAAGACGGCGCGCCCGTCGCCGGTGCAAAGGTGACAGCCATCAACGTGCCCACTGGCGCACGGGTGGAAGTAACCACTGGCGATGACGGCGAATTCTCGTTTCCCGGTCTGCGCATCGGCGGCCCTTACACCGTTGAAATCAAGAGCGCCCAGGGCAACAGCACGGTCACCGACATTTACACGGTCGTCCAGCAAACGTTCAACCTGCCGGTCGAGCTGGTGGGTGAAGAAGCCGCCGAAGTGGTTGTGACCGCCTCGAAAATCCGCAACGCCGGCACCGCGTCAAAGGGCGTGCAGACCACGTTGACGCAGGACGACATCGGCAAGGTTGCCTCGGTCAACCGCGACATCCGCGACATTCAGCGCCGCGATCCGTTCGCGACCTTTGACATCGGCAACTCGACCGATCGCGGTGGCGCGGTGCGCTTTGCCGGTGTGAACCCGCGTTTCAACCGCTTCACGATCAACGGCGTGACCGTTGGCGACACCTTTGGTCTGAACCAGGACGCCAGCCCGAACATCCGCGGCCCGGTGCCGTTCGACGCGCTCGAACAGGTTTCAACCTCGGCCGCCAATTTCGACATTCGCCAGACCAATTATCAGGGCGGCGTGATCGATGCGGTCGTGCGTTCAGGCACCAACAAGCTGTTCCTGACCGGCTTTTATTCGCAGAACACCGATGGGTTGTCGGGTGACACGATCGGTGCGATCCGGGTCGCCCTGCCCCGGTTCAAGTCGGAAACCTATGGCGCGACGATTGCTGGACCAATCCTGCGCGACCGGTTGTTCCTGATGTTCTCTTACGAGCGCAACACCGATCCGCGCGCCTTCGGCACACAGCCGGAAAGCATCCCCGGCCTCACCACCGCGCGGATCGACGCAACCCGCGCTACGGCAGCCAGCCCCCGCTATGGCATCACCGGCGGTGCCTTTGGCGATTTGCTCCGTATCAACCCGCGCCTCGACGAAAAATTCTCGACGCGCGTCGACTGGAACGTCGCCGACGGTCAGCGGCTGTCGATTTCCTATATCAACGCGTTCAACTCGCTGGTCAGCCCGAACAACACATCGACCTCGGCGACGACGCCCTCCTACGGCCTGTCGTCAAACGCCTTCACGCTGAGCGAATTGCTCCGCGCGGGCATTGCGCAATTCAACTCGACTTGGTCGAGCGCGCTGTCGACCGAAATCCGCTTTGCCTACAAGAGCTACACGCGCGGTCAGGAACCGTTGGGCGGTCGCGGCAATTCGCAGTTCCAGATTTGCCAGGATCCGACCAACACGACGACTGCGACGGGCGCGGCCAACACATCGACCGCAACGGGTTGTTCCACCGGCACGCCGCGCATCTTCTTTGGTCCGGACAATTTCCGTCAAACGAACGTGCTGCGCACGGACACCTATAACGGGTCGTTCCTGGGTCGCCTGAACCTGAACAATCACGAACTGAAGCTGTTGTTCGACTTCACGCGCAACGCGACCTTCAACAACTTCGTGCCGAACAGCCTGGGCAGCTATTATTTCGACTCGCAGGCCGATTTCGCGGCGGGCAATGCCAATCAGGTGCAGTTCGCCGCCGTGATTGTGCCCGGTGTCAATGGCGCCGCCGCGCAGTTCCGCTATGACCAGATTTCGTTCGGTATTCAGGATGATTGGCGTCCGGCGCCGGGCCTGACGGTGTCCTATGGCTTCCGCTGGAACCTTTATGCGTCAAACAACGCGCCGGTGTTCAACGAGGCGTTCACGGCGCGCACCGGCTTTGCCAACACCCAAACCTATAAGGGGCTGGAGACGTTCGAGCCGCGGTTCAGCCTCGACTGGCGGGTCAATCCGGCGCTGCGCATCCACGGTGGCGCCGGCATTCTGGCGGGCGGCAATCCCGACATCTACCTGTCGAACAGCTTCTCGAACACCGTCACCACCAATGCGCTGACGATCACGCGCGCCGCCATTACGCCGGCCAACCCCAATGGTTGCGCCGGTCCGTCGAGCCTGACCCCGGCGGTGTGCGCCGCCGCACTCAACAATATCGGTGCCAATGTGAACCCCACGCTGGTCGCCTTTGCGCAAGGCGGGTCGGCGTCGGCATTGACCAATACCGCCGAATTGTCGCCCAATTTCCGCCTGCCCACATCGTTCAGAGCCACGGTGTCGGCGGAAATCAAGTTCTTCGGGATTGATTTCGGGCTTGATTACCTGTTCGCGAAGACGCGCAACGATGTGTCGTTCACCGATGTGCGTTCGGTGCCGATTGGGTTCCTGCCCGATGGCCGCCGTCGCTATACCGGCCGGATCGCCTTTACCGATAACAACTGGGACATTGTGACCTTCAACACGCAGGGCGGTCGCAGCCATATCGGTGTGGTCCGCTTCGACAAGCGCTTCGACTTCGGCCTGTCGCTGAACGGCGCCTATATCCTTCAGGATGTGCGTGACGTCGGCAGCGCATCGGCATCGACGCCGAACTCAAACTACCGGTTCCAGACGTTCGCCGATCCCAACATTCCGGTGCTGGGCACGTCGGACAACCAGACCCGCTGGCAGTTCAAATATGGCATCGGGTATGATCATGCCTTCTACAAAGACTATCGGACGAAGATCCAACTGTTCGGCGAAACCCGCGCGGGCAATCCGTACAGCTTTGTGCAGCTGGACAATATCGCGACGCGCTCGCCCGTGTTCGGGACCGTGCTGAACGGCAACGCACCGTCAAACCTGCTCTATGTGCCAACGGGAACCAACGATCCGATCGTCAGCTATGACAGCGTCAACACGCAAAACGCGCTCGACGCGCTGATCGGCCGGACCGAACTGCGCAACTTCCGTGGCCAGATTGCGCCCAAGAACATCGCACGCAACCGTGCGGTCACCCGCATCGACCTCCACCTGGAGCAGGAGATTCCGGTGTTCGTCGGCAAGTCGCGGATCGCGGTGTTCGCCGACATCAACAACCTTCCCAACTTGCTGAACAGCAACTGGGGCGGCGTGCGTCAGATCGGCGTGGCGGCCGTGGTTCAGGTGCAGTGTTTGAGCCAGGCAGTCCCCACCGGGAGCACGCCGGGCGCAGGCATCGTCAATACCACTTCGTCGCAAGCTTGCGCCCAGTATCGCTTCTCGCAGTTCGTTGATCCGGCGGCAAACACCGCCGCAAACTTCAACGCTTCGACCTTTGCGATCCGGTTGGGCGTCCGCTTCACGCTGTAACCGGCCTGCCTAAGGCGAAACGATTGCCGCCGCTCTCCCAATCGGGAGGGCGGCGGTTTCGTTTGGGGAGCGGGCGAGTGCCGCGTCCGCGTCGGTGGCCCAAGCCCTGCGGAGCGCGACCGTCGGCGGTGCGCTCAGTGCTCGCTGGCTGCGATCGGCCCGTAAATGCTGTTGATCGGCCGCGCCATCACGCGCGCAACCATCGGCGCAAAGAAATCGAGCGGGGCGCTATCATAATTCGGATCAAACGCGGCCTGATCATATTTTTCGCAAAATTCGGCGCAGGCCTCAAAATGGGGGTGGCCGCGATATTGCTCGCGCAGGTCGCGATCCATGCCGAGATAGTGGAAGTAATAATAGCCCTGGAACACCCCATGATTATGGGCAATCCAGTGGAGTTCCTCGCTGACGAACGGGCGCAGCATCGCGGCGGCAATTTCGGGGTGGTTGAAACTGCCCAGCGTATCGCCAATGTCGTGGAGCAGCGCGGTCACGACATAAGCTTCATCCCGGCCATCGCGGTGCGCGCGCGTCGCGGTTTGCAACGAATGTTCGAGCCGGTCGACCGGAAAGCCGCCATAATCGCCGTCGAGCAGCCGCAAATGCGTCAGCACCCGATCGGACAGCCCCTTTGAAAAGTCCCGGAAATGGGTGGCGATGGTCGTCCAATCCTCTTGCGTCCCCTCCACCATGGCGGTGAATTGGGCGCGGTCGTGCATGTTTGCGTCGTCGCTCATGGCCATTCTCCTCTCTCCATCAGTATAGGCCCCTTCCGGCGCGCGTCACAGGGGGTATAGTGTTGCAATGGCATCCACCGCCTCGCCCTTTGCCTCGCGTCCTTCGCACCGGCGTCCGCAGATATTTTCGCGCCCGTTTTTTGAGCGCAAGAACCGCGCCTTCTGGATTCTCCAGGCGGCGGGCTGGACCGGCTATTTGCTGTTGCGTTCGGTGTCGAGCATCGCCAACGGTCTGCCGCTGACCGCGGTTATCCCTGTCGTTATCGAATCGATCGTCGGCTATTGCATCACGCTCTTGCTGTCGGCGCTATACGGATATTATCGCACGCTCCCGCGCATTCCCTTAGTGCTGCTCAGCGCGGCAACGCTGGCGCTGGCAACGATACTCTATGCGGTGCTCGACGCCTTTTCGTTTTCGTTCATCAAGCTCGACAGCCCCGGCATCGAATTGTCGCTGGTGCTCGCAACATTGTTTTTGAACTTTACCGTGCTGGCGGGCTGGTCGGCACTGTATTTCGGGATCAACTTCTACCTGATCATTGAGGAACAGATTGATCAGCTTGAAAAGCTGGGCGCGCAAGCATCGACGGCGCAACTGGCGATGCTGCGCTACCAACTCAACCCGCATTTCCTGTTCAACACGCTCAATTCGATTTCCACGCTGGTGCTGCTCAAACAAACCGAGCGCGCGAACATGATGCTCAGCCGTTTGTCATCGTTCCTGCGCTATACGCTGGCGAATGAGCCGACCGCGCATGTGACGATCGCGCAGGAGGTGGAGACGCTCAAACTCTATCTCGAAATTGAAAAAATGCGATTTGAGGACCGGCTCCGCCCCGATTTTTCGATCGACCCGCGAGTCATCAAGGCGCGGCTGCCATCGCTCTTACTTCAGCCACTGGTTGAAAATGCGATCAAATATGCCGTCACCCCGCAGGAAGGCGGGGCCGAAATCACCGTTGTTGCGCAACTGGTCGGCGAGCGGGTGCAGATCGTCGTATCTGATACCGGCCCCGGCTTGAGTGAAACGAAATCACGGCCCAGCCTTTCCACCGGGGTTGGGCTTGCCAATATCAGGGATAGATTGGGACAGGCCTATGGCCCCGACCATCGATTTGAAACCGGGCAGGCGCCCGGGGGCGGTTTTCGGGTTGAAATTGAAATT
>PNLG01000423.1 GCA_013822915.1 Sphingomonas sp.
GCCTATCTCGTCGCGGGTGTGTGTTTCATTCTGGCGTTGCGCGGGTTGTCATCGCCGTCGACGTCGCAGCGCGGCAACCGCAACGGCATGATCGGCATGACGATCGCGGTGGTGACGACGCTGATCGTCCATGCGCCCCAAATCGACGCGGGAGCGATTGATTGGGTGTCAGCGGCCGAAATCCTGATCGCGATCGGCATTGGCGCGGCCATCGGCATTGTCACTGCGCGGCGCATCCAGATGACCGACATGCCGCAGCTCGTCGCCGCGTTCCACTCGCTCGTCGGGCTGGCGGCGGTGCTGGTCGGTATGGCCGCCTATCTCAACCCCGACGCCTTTGGTATTGCCGAGGCAGGCGAGATCCTCCTGCAAAGCCGTGTCGAGCTGGGCCTGGGCGTCGCGATTGGCGCGATCACTTTTTCCGGCTCCGTCATCGCCTTTGCCAAATTGAACGGCAATATGAGCGGCAAGCCGATCCTGCTGCCTGCGCGCCACCTCATCAATCTGGGGACGATCGCCGCGATCCTGGGCCTTGTCGGCTATTTCCTCACCGATCAGAGCGCGTGGGTGTTTTTCACCATCACCATCCTGAGTTTCATCATCGGCTTTCTGCTCATCATCCCGATTGGCGGCGCCGACATGCCGGTGGTGGTGTCGATGCTCAACAGCTACTCAGGCTGGGCGGCGGCCGCGATGGGGTTCACGCTCCACAACACCGCGATGATCATCACCGGCGCGCTGGTGGGCTCCTCGGGCGCGATCCTGAGCTATATCATGTGTAACGCGATGAACCGCAGCTTTATCAGCGTGATCGCGGGCGGCTTTGGCGCAGACGCTGGCGCGGGCGGCGGCGAGGCGAAGGAGCAGCGCCCGTGGAAGCGCGGCAGCGCCGAGGATGCCGCCTTCCTGATGGGGCAGGCCGAGCAAGTCATTATCGTCCCCGGTTACGGCATGGCAGTTGCCCAGGCGCAGCATGTCTTGCGCGAAATGACCGACAAGTTGAAGGAACACGGCGTCAAGGTCAAGTTCGCGATCCACCCCGTCGCGGGCCGGATGCCGGGGCATATGAACGTGCTGCTCGCAGAAGCGAGCGTCCCCTATGACGAAGTGTTCGAGCTGGAGGACATTAACAGCGAATTCGCGCAGACCGATGTTGCTTTCATCATCGGTGCGAATGACGTGGTGAACCCGGCGGCCAAGACCGACAAGGGGTCACCAATTTACGGCATGCCGGTGTTCGATGTCGAAAAGGCCAAGACTGTGCTGTTCATCAAGCGGTCGATGGGCGGCGTTGGCTATGCGGGTGTCGATAACGACGTTTTTTACATGGACAATACCATGATGCTGCTCGCCGATGCCAAGAAGATGGTCGAGGAAATCGTGAAATCACTCGATTGATCGGGTCGTGAGTGAATGGGGTCGCGCGCGGCCGACGCAGACCGTTGCTATCATCGCTGCCGATCCGCGCGGGGGGCACGCCGCCGCTGATGCGATTGCGCTGGCCGACGGCGCGGTGGGCGCGTCGCTTGAGTGGCCGACGAGCGGTGCCGATCCGCGCGCGCTGCTGGCCGGAGCGGCGGATGCAGAGGCGCTGATCGTTGAGGCTGAGGGCGCGGCGGCCGAGCCGCTTGCAGATGTGCTGGACGCATGCGCGCCGTTTGCCGCGCGTGGCGGGGCGCTCGTCATCAGCTTTGCGCCCGCGCAGCTTGATGCCGTGGCGGCGGCGTTGCTCGATTCTCCCGCTCAACTCCTGTGCGCGCCTAGTGTGACGGATCGCGCCGCCGCGCTTGCGGTGGCGCTGGCGGGGCATCGAGGTGCGGGCGGGCGCGTTCGCGAGGATGGTCCCGAATCCGAAGCCGCGCGGCGCAAGCGGCTGAACGACGAAGTCGCGCGCATTGCCGAGGTGCTGGCACGGATCGGCCGGGGCGAGGCGACCGCGCAGTCGCCGCTTCCCGATCGCGTTCCCGGTGCCGATCCCGTGGTGGAGGGTGAGGGTATTGCCGCCGCTGATGTGCGGCGCGTGATTCGCGCACGGCGGCTGCGCGATCAGTATTTTGGCGCTTATGGGGGCGGGGGGCTGTTCGAGGATCCGGCGTGGGACATGCTGCTCGATCTGTTGGCCGCCGATCTGGAGGGGGCGCGCGTGTCGGTGTCAAGCCTTTGCATTGCCGCCGCCGTTGCCCCGACCACCGCGTTGCGTTGGGTCGCGCGCATGACCGATGCCGGGTTGCTGTGCCGTGAAAATGACCCGGCCGACCGGCGCCGCGCGTTCATGCGGCTGTCGCCCGACGCGCTGATCGCGATGCAGCGCTATTGGCACGCCGCGCGGCGGCTGGGCGGGCCGATGCTGTGAGCGGGTCTGCGATCGGCGATTGACGCGCGCGCGAAGCTGAGTAGAAGCGTCACTCCCGCACGGCGGGGGCGATTAGCTCAGTTGGTAGAGCGTCTCGTTTACACCGAGGATGTCGGCGGTTCGAGCCCGTCATCGCCCACCATGCGCGCTGCTCACCCGATACTGGCCGGTGCCACACTTGTTTCAGCCTGGCTGAAACAGCCCCTAGAGTTTGCGGATCAGCGTGGTGGCCTGCGCGATCCATGGCGGGTCGGTGACGACTTGCTGGCGTTGGCCGCTGCCCAGCGGGAGCAGGTGAAGCTTGTCGCCCTCCCGCCCAATCAGCCGCGCGAACATGAAGCGGCCCGCCGGGCGCGGCACCAGCACATCGCGGTTGAGCGCGTGCGCGAAATTGGCGGGGGCCAGTCGCTCGGCCCAGATTTCGTCGCCTGCCCGATAATCACCGACGCCGCCCGTCACCGTGATCGCGATCAGCGCGGGCGCGGCGCGCGGCGGCACAACGTGCGCGGGCTGGCGCGGAGCATGTGCGCCGCTCGCGTCCAGGATCGCGGCAACTGCGACATCGGCGCTGTCGGGCAGTTTCACCAAATCGGCGGCGGTGACGCCCAGGGCTGAGGCAATCCGGTTCAGCCAGTCGACTGATACCGTGCGCGTCCCGGTTTCGAGTCGGCCAATGGTTTGTGCAGTGGTGGGCGGGACACAGGCGCGCGCGACATCGTCGAGCGTCAGCCCCTTTGCACGGCGGACTTCGCGAATCGCGGTAATCATTGGATTGCTCCTGAATAACCGATTTGGTTTTTTCTCTTTCCAATATTCCCACCAATATGGCAAGAGGGAAAGCCGAATCGGAACAAATGGAGACCACGCCGTGCGCATGCTTGCCGAACGCAGCATTGATGAATTGGGGGTGATCGGCAAAGCCGACCCGCATGGGCGCGCGCGGGCGGTGCGCAGTGTAACGGTCAACATCGCCGAATCGCCGCTGTCGTGGCTGCGGTCGCGCGCGATGGTGAGCGCGCGGCAGTTTGAGGCGGGCGAGCGATTGCGCGGCGATTATGAACGCGCGCAACTCGCCCCGCGCGTGACGATGCGGTGGGAACCGACGCCGGCGGCGCGCGGGCGCCGCGCGGCCGATGCGCCGCTCGACCCGACGGACTCGCAGCTCGCCGCCAAGCAGCGGTTCGACGCGGCGATTGCCGGAGCGGGGCCGGGCCTGGCCGATATTTTGTGGCGCGTGGTGTGTGCGGGCGAAGGGGTGGCGGTCGCGGAAAAATCGCTCGGCTGGCCGGTGCGGTCGGGTAAGCTGGTGCTGGGCCTCGCGCTTGATCGCGTCGCCGATCATTATGGTCTGCCGTGATCCAAAGGGTTCGCAGCCGCAGCGCGAGCGTGTAGGACCGGCCCGGTCAGTAAATTGGGAGAGTCGCAATGATCGTCTATGGCAACAGCATTTCGCCCTTTGTCCGCAAAGTCCTCGCTTTTGCGCATGAAAAAGGGATTGCGATCACGCTGGAGGCGGCAGGGCTCGGCGGCGGCTCGCCCGAATTTTACGAAGCCAGCCCGTTCAAGAAAATGCCCGCCTTCCGCGATCCGGGCGCCGATGACGGCCGCGATTTCACGATTTCGGATTCGACCGCGATCATCGCCTATCTCGACACCAAATTCCCCGAGCCCAATCTGATCCCCGCCAGCGCCGTCGACCGGGCGCGCGTGATCTGGTTTGAAGAATTTGCCGACACGATCGTCGTCGGCGCCTTTGGCAAGATTTTCTTCAACCGTTTTGTCGCGCCCAAATTCATGAAGCGCGAGGGCGATCTGGCCGCCGCCGACGCCGCCGAGGCCAATGAGGTGCCGCCGATTCTCGATTATCTCGAAGCGCATATTCCCGAGAGCGGCTTTTTGGTTGGTGACCGGTTGACGCTCGCCGACATTGCGGTCGCCAGCCCGTTTGTGAACCTGATGCATTGCGGCAGCGCGGTTGACGCCGCGCGCTGGCCCAAGACCGCAGCCTATGTCGCGGCGATCCTCGCGCGGCCAAGCTTTGCGGCGATGGTGGCGGCTGAATCGGCGGTGGTTGCCGCGATGGCGTGACGCCGCACTTTGGGGTAAGCGCGACGCAATGCGGATCGCTTTCACCAAATGCCACGGATCGGGCAATGACTTTGCGTTGATCGACGCGCGCGCAGGTGGCGTGGCCGATGCGCATTGGGCGGGAATCGCGCGGGCGCTGGCGGATCGGGCGGGGCCGGTGGGGAGCGACGGGCTGTTGCTGCTGACCGCAGGCGATGCGGCCTGCGCTTTTGGCATGCGGATGTTCAACGCCGACGGGTCAGAGGCGGAGACGTGCCTGAACGGGCTGCGCTGCGTCGCGCGTGCGGGGTTTGCAGCGCTGGGCGGCGCGGCAGCGGCGGTGCGGCTGAAGACATCGGTGGCACAGGTCGCGATTGCCGATCCGCTGGCCCCGGGCGTTGCGACGATCCGCGAGACGGTGGGGCCGGCCGATCTTGACGCGGGCGCCTGGCCACTGGCGGGTGCCGCGCAGATCATCGAGGCGCCCGTGCCGCAATTGCCGAGCGCGCGGCGCTTTACGGCGGTCGCCATGCCCAATCCGCATCTGGTGAGCTTTGTCGACGCAGTCGATGACGCCGAGCTGCGCGCGCTGGGCGGCATTTGCGAGGGCGCGCCCGACTGGCTCCCCAATCGCGCGAATGTGTCATTCGTCGAGGTGCGGGGCGGCGATTTGTTCGTGCGCACGTTCGAACGCGGCGTGGGGCTCACCAATGCTTGCGGATCGGCAATGGCGGCGGCGACTTTTGCGGCGGGGCTTACCAAAAGGGTTGGTTTTGACCTGCCGCTGACGGTGTATAACGCAGGTGGGCTGGTGCGCGCCGAGGCAAGCGCGGAGGGCATGGTGACGTTGTGCGGCAATGCGACATTTGAATGGGCGGGGTCAGCCGAAGTCGATGTCGCGCGGGGCCTGGCCGGCGATCTGGTGATTGACCGATGGTATAATGACGAAATTGCCGCCTGGGCCGGGGTGATTGATAAATTAACCTGATTGGCACTTTTTGCTTGACAGCGTCACGCTGTTCTGGCACATAACAGGAACGCTGAAGAATTGCGAATCGGGGCGGTCGGGCAAATGCCGGGCCGCCCCGCTCGCGTTGGAGGGACCATGGCCGCAACGGCAGGCAGGAAGAAACCGACAATTGCCGCCCGGCGCATCAAGTTTCTCAAAAAACTCGCGGTGACCGCCAATGTCAGCGCATCGGCGCGGGCGGCGGGCATTTCAAAGTCGGCGCTTTACGACCACCGTGCGCGCCACTCCGGCTTTGCCAAAGCGTGGGACGAGGCGATTGGCGAGGCACTTGACGAACTGGAACAGGCAGTGATCGACCGCGCCAAGGACGGCGTGGAAAAGCCGGTATTCTTTGGTGGTAACCAGATCGGCACCGTTCGCAGCTATTCGGACGCGCTCGCGATGTTCCTGCTGCGCGCACGTCGGCCAGAGGTTTATGCGCGGCTGAGCGGTGATCTGCTGGCCAGCGCGGGCGATGACGACGCGGCGGCGCGCGCGGAGGTGCTGCGCCGGATCGAACAGCTCGGCACGCCGACAAGCGACGATGCGGAGCCACCACATTGAGCGCGTCGCCCGCCGCACAGCTCGCGCGGTCGGGAGAGGCAGCGGCGATGCTGGCGCGGGTGCGCGACTGGCCAGGGCTGCTCCATGACTGGCGGTTTTGGGCGAACCCGGCGCAATTGCCGCCGCCGGGCGACTGGCGGTTGTGGCTGATGCTGGCGGGGCGCGGCTTTGGCAAGACGCGCGCCGGGGCCGAATGGGTGCGCGGCATCGCCGAACGCGACGGGAGTGCGCGGATCGCACTCGTCGGCGCGACCATCGCCGAAGTGCGGCGCGTGATGGTGGAGGGGGAGAGCGGCATTCTGAACATCAGCCCGGCGGCGCACCGGCCGCGCTTTGAACCCTCGCTCGCCCGGTTGCGCTGGCGGTCGGGCGCGCAGGCTTTCCTCTACTCGGGCGAAAACCCCGATGGTTTGCGCGGGCCCCAACACAGCCACGCCTGGGGCGACGAAATCGCCAAATGGGCGTGGCCGCAGGCGACATGGGACAATCTGGCGATGGGCCTGCGGCTAGGGACCAATCCGCAGGCATTGTTGACGACGACGCCGCGCCCGATCGCGCTGCTCAAGAGGCTGCGCGATGCCCCCGGCACCGTGACGGTGACCGGGCGGATGACCGACAACGCGCTGCTGCCCGCGGGCTTTGTGGCGGCGATGCAGGCGGACTATGCAGGGACAAGGCTCGGGCGGCAGGAGCTTGACGGCGAACTGATCGACGATGTGCGGGGGCGCTTTGGACGCGCGACCGGATCGAGGCGTGCCGGTCGCGCGCCGTGCCGGGGGTAGTGCGCGTCGTGATCGGCGTGGACCCATCGGCGAGCATCGGCGGCGATGCGTGCGGGATTGTCGCGGTCGCGCTGGGCGAGGATGGGCTCGGCTATGTGATCGAGGATGCAAGCGTTGCAGGCGCATCGCCCGAACAATGGGCGCGCGCGGTTGCCGACTGCGCCCACCGCCACAGTGCCGACCGCGTAGTGGCGGAGGCGAATAACGGCGGGGCGATGGTGCGCAGCGTGTTGATGGCCGCCGATGCCGCGCTGCCGATCACATTGGTCCATGCCAGCCGGGGCAAGACGGCGCGGGCAGAACCGGTCGCGGCGCTGTATGAAGCGGGGCGGGTGCGCCATGCGGGCGGCTTTCCGGCGCTGGAGGACGAATTATGCGGGCTGATTGCGGGCGGCGGCTATGCCGGGCCGGGCCGATCGCCCGACCGCGCCGACGCGCTGGTCTGGGCGCTGACCGCGCTGATGCTCGGCGCGCGCGGGGTGGTGGGGGTGCAGCGGTTGTGAGGGGGGCGCCCTATCGCCCGCGCTTGCGCCACGCGCTGACGGCGGGAAAGGCGCTGAACAGCGCGGACGCAAAGCCGAGCAGGGCAGTATGCGGGTCGTTGGTCACTACGCCAACGCCGCCGATCACCGCGCAATACGGCGGGACGAGATAGACAAGATAGGGACCGATCCAGCCCAGCCGACGCTTAGCCCCATCCTCATCAATGAAGAAATAGCCAAGGCCGAGCAGTGGCACGCCGAACAGCACGGCAAGCACGATCCACAAAGCGGGTGAGGCAGCGACCATGCCCGCATCCTATCGCAGGACGGCACGCGCCGCTATAGCGCGGCGGCCCGGCATACCGCCGCATCTGGAGGTGACCGCCGATGATCCCGCGTGAGACGATCGACACAGTGCAAGTGCCCGGCGGCGGCGAGATGCGGCTGGTGCGGCGCGGCACCGACTGGTTCATCATGCTGGGGCGTGAGGAATTGATGTCGAGCCGGATGAGCGGCTCCGAAGAAGCGCTCGGCCTTTTGGCTTGTGACCGGGTGGGGGCTTGTGACCGGGTGGGCGCCCGGGTGCTGATCGGCGGTTATGGCATGGGCTTTACACTGCGCGCGGTGCTGGGGCGGCTGGGCCCGGCGGCGGCAGTGACGGTTGCCGAACTGGTGCCGGCGGTGATTGCCTGGGCGAAGGGGCCGATGGCGGACTTTGCGCAAGGGTGCCTTGATGATTGCCGGGTGACGGTGGCGGTGGCGGATGTCGGCGCGGTGATTGCGCGGGCGGCGGGGGCGTGGGACGCGATCCTGCTCGACGTTGATAACGGCCCCGATGGGCTGACCCGGCAAGCGAATGACCGGCTTTATTCAGCAGCCGGGCTGGCGGCGGCGCGCGCGGCTTTGGCGCCCGGCGGGGTCCTGGCGGTGTGGTCGGCAGCGGCAGACCCGGCGTTCGCGCTGGCGCTGGGCAGGGCAGGCTTTGCCGTCGACGAAGTGGTGGTGCGCGCACGGGCCAGCGGCAAGGGTGCCCGGCACGTGATTTGGTTCGGGCGGCGCGGATAATAGTAGTCGTTCGGCGATACCGGGAGTAAGCAATGAAAATCTTCGGCTGGAAGGCGGCCGGGCGGGAGAAATTCCGTCCGGCCTTATCGCGTTACGGGCACGCAACGCCCATCGCGCTCGGCGAATGGCCCGCGTCCTACGAAGCGCAGGTGCGCGAGGGCTATGCCCGCAATGCCATTGCCCAGCGTTGTGTGCGGCTGGTGGCCGAAGGGGTGGGGAGCGCGCCGCTGGCCGCATCGGACCCGGTGCTGCTGCGGCTGGTGGGCGCGCGGTCGGGCGGGCAGGCGCTGGTGGAGACGGTGGCCGCGCAGCTGATGCTCCACGGCAATGCTTATGTCCAGATTGCGACCGATGATGCGGGCGCCGTCGCCGAGCTGTTCGCGCTGCGCCCCGAACGGGTGCGGGTGGCGCCCGATGCGCGCGGCTGGCCGGTCGCCTATGACTACCGGGTCGGTGAGCAGGTGATGCGGCTGGCGGCGGAGGACGCAGGCGGGCGGCCGCAGATCGTCCATCTCAAAAGCTTCAACCCGCTCGACGATCATTATGGTCTCGGGTGCCTGGGCGCGGCCGCTGGCGCGATTGCGGTCCATAATGCGGCGCAGCGGTGGAACAAGGCGCTGCTCGACAATGCCGCCCGTCCGTCCGGCGCGCTGGTTTATGATCCGGGCGACGGGTCGACGCTGTCGCGCGAACAGATTGAGCGGTTGCGCGCCGATATCGAGGCGAGCTTTACCGGCACCGGCAATGCCGGGCGGCCGATGTTGCTGGAGGGTGGGCTGAAGTGGCAGCCGCTCAGCCTGTCGCCCGCCGATCTTGACTTTGCGGGGACGCGGGAGGCGGCAACGCGCGAGATTGCGACCGCGTTCGGCGTGCCGCCGATGCTGCTCGGTCTGCCCGGCGACGCCAGCTATGCCAATTACCGTGAGGCGAACCGGGCGCTGTGGCGGCTGGCGATCCTGCCGCTTGCCGACACGATTTTCGCCGGGCTGACGCAGGGGCTGGCCGGGTGGATGCCGGGGGCGGCGCTTCGCGTCGATCTCGACCGGGTGACCGCGCTGGCCGAGGATCGCGAGCGGTTATGGGCGCAGGTGAGCGATGCCGATTTCCTGACGCTGGCCGAAAAGCGGGCGATGCTGGGCTTTGCAACTGACACGAGCGTGAGGGAGGCAGGTGATGAGTGACGGGGCATTGCTCGCACAGTTGATGGCGCAGGGGCAGGCAGCGGGCGCGGACCTCGCGACGCTGCGCGCGCTGGCGGAGGAGGCAGGCGCACTGGCGGCGGAGCGGGCGCTCGCGCGGCTCGGCCTC
>PNLG01000305.1 GCA_013822915.1 Sphingomonas sp.
TCGAGATGGCAGCCCAAGTCGTGTGGCGGGTGACCGACACCGCGCAGGCGCTGTTCGATGTCGATGATTACAAGGCGTTTGTGCTCGCGCAGATCGAAGCGGCGGTGCGCACCATCGGTTCGCGCTATCCCTATGATGATTTCGCGCATCAGGAAGTGACGCTGCGCGGCAATCATGATCAGGTCGGCGAGGAGCTGCGCGCCGAGTTGATGGAGCGGCTGGCGGTGGCCGGGATCAGTGTCGACGAATGCGGCTTCACCCACCTTGCCTATGCGCAGGAAATTGCGGGCGCGATGCTGCGCCGCCAACAGGCGGAAGCTGTGGTCGCGGCGCGCAAAACGCTGGTCGAGGGGGCGGTCGGCATGGTCGAGATGGCGCTCGAAATGCTGAGTGCGAAGAATGTCGTTGATCTGGACGATGAGCGCCGCGCGGCGATGGTGTCGAATCTGATGGTCGTGCTGTGCGGCGAACGCGATACCCAGCCGATCGTCAACACCGGATCGCTGTATCAATAATCATGGCCGAAGCGCCGCCCCGAAAGGCCTTTGCGCTCCGCCTCGATCCGGCGCTGTTCGCCGCGATCGAGCGGAGTGCAGCGGGCGATTTGCGCAGCGTGAACGCGCAGGTCGAATGCCTGCTGCGCGAGGCGCTGGCGCGGCGGGGGATCAAGCTTTCAGCGCCTGTGGTGGCGCGGCGCGGGCGACCGCCCAAGGATGAGCAGGTTGATGGACTGGATTAGGATGTCGGCCCGGATCGCGGTGACAACACTGGCCGTGTCTGCGGCGTCGGCTTTCGCTGCTGAGCGCGAGATTACCGTGCCGGGGCCGCAAGGTGCGCTGCACGGCACGCTGCTCAAGCCCGACGCGCCGGGGCCGGTCGTGCTGATCATCCCCGGTTCCGGCCCGACCGACCGCGATGGCAACAACCCGCTGGGGGTGCGCGGCGCACCCTATGCCAAGCTTGCCAACGCCCTTGCCGCGCGTGGGATTGCCAGCGTCCGCGCCGACAAGCGCGGGCAGTTTGCGAGCATGGGCGCAGTGGTCGATCCCAATGCCGTGACGATCGCCGATTATGCCGCCGATGCGCAAAGCTGGGTCGCGGCGGCGCGCGCAGCAACGGGGGCGCCTTGCGTCTGGCTGCTCGGCCATAGCGAGGGTGGGCTGGTGGCGCTGGCGACAGGGGCGGGGCCGGGCATTTGCGGGCATATCCTGGTCGCGGCATCGGGGCGACCGCTGGGCAGTGTGATCCGGGCGCAACTGCGCGCGAATCCCGCGAATGCGCCGATCCTGGCGCAGGCGGAGGGCGCGCTCGACGCGCTGGAGGCGGGCAAGCGGGTCGACACCGCCGTATTGCACCCCGCGCTTGCCAATTTGTTCGCGCCCGCTGTGCAGGGCTATCTGATCGACTTGTTCCGGCATGATCCGGCGATGCTGGCCAAGCGGCTGTCGGCGCCGATGCTGATCGTGCAGGGCGATCAGGATCTGCAAATCGGGGTGGAGGATGCGCGCACGCTGGCAGCGGCCCGGCCCGACGCGGTGCTGGCGATTATCCCCGGCGTCAACCATGTGCTGCGTCAGGTCGGGACCAGCGGCGACCGCGCGGCCAATCTGGCGAGCTATGGCAATGCCGAGCTGCCGGTGGACGCAGGCGTGGTCGACGCGATTGCCGGGTTTGTCCGTGGTAAGCGTTAGAGCCTGTTTCAGCCAAGCTGAAACAGGTGCGGCACCGGCCAGTATCGGGTGGACAGCGCCCCGCGCTGTTCAAGTCATGCCGGGGCATGACCGGCCCGTTACTCCCCCTCCCGGCCGCCCACTACAGTATCTTGGATGGGCGGTAGGGAGGGGGAGCGGGCCGGTGCCGCCTCCACGTAAGTGGGGCAAACTCTAGCCGGAAAACGCCTCGTCCAGCAGCCGGGCCAGGCGCAGCCCGGCGCGCTCAATCTGGCGCCGCTGCACCGGGACCAGCCGCACGATCGTTTCATTGTCGAGCTTTGCCCGACCGGCCGGCGCGACGCAGGGCTTGTCATCGGTTGCGCTGGGGTAAGCGATGGTGCGGGCGATGTCATAGCTTTCCCGGCTCCAATCGGCGGTGGTCCCGGCCTGAATCGGGGCCGCTTCGGCGGCGGTATAGCGGCGCACCATTTCCGGCCCGTCGGTGATCGCGCGTTCGGCGAGCTGTCCGTCCCAGATGCTGTGCAGGTTCAGCCGTTCGGGCGCGTAGTCGCCATAGGCGGCGCGCAGGGCATTGCCGCCCGAATCATTATGCGATCCCGAATGGAGCGGCATGTGCATGTCGCCGACGAAATGGACCAGAAACACCAGCGCCTGCACCCGCTCGGCCAGCGGGGTGTCCTTCGCCTGAAGCAGTTTCACATCGCGGTCGATCTGTGCCGACACGCAATTGCCGTTCGCGCACGCCGCCTTCAGGTCAAAGGTGCCGCAAATATCGAGCGTCTGGTAATGCCAGGGCGACGAATAGCCAAAGCGCAATGCATAGCGCCCGCGCACACAATCGGGCCATACGCTCGCTTCCTCGATCGTGCGCGCGGTGCATTTGGGCGTCGCCAGCGCGCGCTGTTGCGCGAGCAGCGCGCGCACCCGGGCGGCGGTGGCGGGCGACACATTGGCCACGGCGATCCGGCCGATCGTGTGGTGGCCGAACTGGCCGTATGCGAGGGCGGGGCTGGCGGGCAGCAGGGCTGCGGCGAGCATGAGCGATGCGGTGCGAATCATGGCGCTGCTGATAGCGGCGGGGGCGCTATTCGTCGCCGAAAATTGCCACCTCGCGGTGCCCCGACGCATCAGTTCGGGCGCGGAACATGCCGGGGGTTATAAACGCCCACTGCGCCGCGCCCTCTGGCGTCGCCACAATCACTCCGCCAGTGCCGCCCAGTGCGCGCACATCGGCGAGTGTGGCCGCAATCGCGCCCGCCAGATCGGCCCCGGCAAGGCGCAGGCGCGCGCCAATTTCGTGGCCGACACTGGCGCGCAGGAAAAACTCGCCCGATCCGGTGGCCGAGACGGCACAGCTGCGATTGTCGGCATAGGTGCCCGCGCCCAGCACCGGCGTGTCGCCAATCCGGCCCCAGCGCTTGCCCATCACCCCGCCGGTCGAGGTGGCGGCGGCGACGCTGCGCGCTGTGTCGCACGCGACCGCGCCGACGGTGCCGTATTTCATCTCGGCATCGAACCAGCCACGCCCGTGCGCGCGCAATTCACCGTGTTGGCGCAGGCGTTCAGGGGTTGCGAACCAGTCGGCATCGGCCTCGGGCAGGCCCTGCTCGCGGGCGAATTGATCGGCGCCGGCACCACTCAGCAATACATGCGGCGTCGCCGCCATTACCGCGCGCGCGAGCGACACCGGGTTGCGCGTCGTGGCGACGCCTGCCACCGCGCCGCCGCTCCGGTCGCGACCGTCCATGATCGCTGCATCCAGGCTGACCGCGCCGTCATAGCCCAGCACCGCGCCGCGCCCGGCGTTGAAATGCGGATCATCCTCCAGCACGCGCACCGCCGCTTCAACCGCGTCGAGCGCCGTTCCGCCCGCCCGCAGGATCGCCGCGCCCGTGTCGAGCGCTTGCGCCAGCCCATTGCGCGCGCCCGCCGATTGTTCCGGCGACACGTTGTCGCGGCGCAACTGGCCCGCGCCGCCATGGATCATCAGGGTCCAGTGGGTCATGACTTTGCTCCCGCCCCGGTGCGCGCGGGGCTGGCCCGGCGCCCCCGCAAACCGATCAGCGGACGGAGCCAGCCAATCTCGCGCCCCAGCCGGTAAAAGGCCCAGCACCCGGCCACCGTCGCTGCCACCAGCACGACAAACTCGGCCAGCGGCCCGATATTGGCCCGCAGCAGCACGCCCGCGACCACCACGATGATAGTCTGGTGGATGAGGTAAAAGGGAAACACCGCTTCGTTCAACATCGCCCGCACCGGATGGTCATGGTTGAACCAGCGATCGGCAATGCCCAGCAGCGCAATGATGCTCCCCCAGCTTTGGACCGCGCGCGCGACGCCAAAGGCGAACCACAGATCGCGCGACATGCGCGGCGGTCCCATATAGCTGATTTCGAGGGCTGCGACCACGCCATAGCCGATCAGTCCCAGCACCAGCCCCACCGGCCACCAGCGGCGGATCGACCGCCAGATGCGCTCTGACCCGCGCAGCAGAAAGCCGAACAGAAACATTGCAGCATAAACGCGGTGCACCGGCCCGTCATCGATCAGCGCATGCGTCTCGCGCGCGCCGGGGAAGGTCCACGCCACTTGCGCGATCAGCAGCGCGATCGGCACGATCAGCACCAATGGCCCGGCAAGCCCGTGTTCGACCATTTTGCCCGCAAACCCGCTTGCTCGGCGGGGGAGCACCGCCAACCCGACCGCCAGTGCGCAGGTATAAATCCACAAATACAGCACGAACCACAAATGGTTCCAGGCGGGCAGCACAATACCGCTCAGTTTCCCGAACCGGAAATAATCATGCACCCAGAAATGCCAAAACCCGGCCGCATAGCGATGCTGCGTGCTGAGCTCGACCCAGGATTGCGGCGGCACGATGACCGCGATGCCAAAGAGTAGCGGCGGGATTAGCCGCTTGGTTCGCCCCCAGGCAAAATCGCCCGCCCCAGCGCACCCGGCCAGAATCGCCCGGCTCGCATAGCCCGACACCACGAACAGTACCGGCAGCCGCCATGCATTCACCGCCTGCATGGGAACGCTGACCCAATCGATCGGGTGCGCGGTCTTTGCATGATAGGGCCAGGTCACAAAGACGAGCGCGATGTGATAGAAAATGAGCAGGCCAAAGGCCGCGATCCGCAGCCAATCCATGCCATAGTGCCGCCCCAACGCCGTTTCTCCACCGGGCAGGCACACAAACGCCGCTGCCAAATCTGCACTGCCCCGCTATCATATCGACGCGCGGGACACGCAACGCTATATCGCGCACAACTTTATCAAGGAACACTGCTCATGTCCCTTCGTCCGTGGCGCGATATCACTCGTCGGCAAAGTCGGCAGATCATGGTCGGCAATGTGCCGGTGGGCGGCGATGCCCCCGTCACCGTGCAGACGATGACCAACACGCCCACATCCGATCCGGTCGCGACGATCAACCAGATCCGCCGCTGTGAAGAGGCGGGCGCCGACATTATCCGCGTGTCGTGCCCCGATGTCGAAAGCACCGCCGCCCTGAAGCAGATTGTGCGCGCGGCGCGGGTGCCGATCGTTGCCGACATCCATTTTCACTATAAGCGCGCGCTGGAGGCAGCGGACGCAGGCGCGGCGTGTCTGCGCATCAATCCCGGCAATATCGGCTCGGCAGAGCGAGTGCGCGAAGTTGTGAATGCGGCCCGCGCCAATGGCTGTGCGATCCGCATCGGCGTGAATGCTGGTAGCTTGGAAAAGGATTTGCTCGAAAAATATGGCGAGCCCTGCCCCGAAGCGCTGGTCGAGTCCGCGCTCGACCATATCAAGCTGTTGCAGGACCATGATTTCCACGAATTCAAGGTCGCGGTGAAGGCGTCGGACCTGTTCCTCGCGGTCGCCGCCTATCAGCAATTGGCCGAAGCGGTCGATTGCCCGCTCCATCTCGGCATTACCGAGGCGGGTGGTTTTGTCGGCGGCACGGTCAAATCGGCGATCGGCATTGGCTCGCTCTTGTGGTTCGGCATTGGCGATACGTTGCGGGTGTCGCTGTCGGCGGAGCCCGAGGAGGAAGTGCGCGTCGGGTTCGAGATTTTGAAGGCGCTCGGCATTCGCAATCGCGGCGTGCGGGTGGTGTCGTGCCCGTCCTGCGCGCGGCAGGGTTTTGACGTGATCCGCACGGTGCAGGCGCTGGAGGAAAGGCTTCAGCATATCCGCACTCCCATGTCGCTGTCGGTGCTGGGCTGCGTCGTCAACGGCCCTGGCGAGGCGCGCGAAACCGATATCGGGCTGACCGGCGGCGGCAATGGCAAGCATATGGTCTATCTGTCGGGGGTCACCGATCACACGGTCGAAAGCGCCGATATGATCGACCATATCGTCAAGCTGGTCGAGGCAAAGGCCGCCGAAATTGACGCAGCCGACGCGGCAAAGCTCGTCGAAGCGGCCGAATAACGCGGCTTAACCGCCGATTATCCATATGCCTTAGCCGCGATGGTAGTGCGTTGCGGCTATGGCGATGGGGTGCGACTGACTCTTTTCCTTGTGGCGGTGGTGGGCGCGGCGCTTGGGCTGATGGTGCCCCTGTCGCCACCCTTGCCGCCACCCTTGCCGCCACCCGGTGCCGCGCCGCCCGACCGTGCGGGCGGGGCCTTCTCTGTCGCGCCGATTGTCGTCGCGCCTCCGCTTGCGCCCCCAAGCGAGACAGTGCTCGACCGCACGCCGGCTGGCCATTTCGTAGCGGTGGCCGATGTGAACACTATGCCGATCCGCTTTGTCGTCGATACCGGCGCCGATATCGTCGCCCTGACCGAGGCCGATGCGCGTCAGGCGAACATCGCCTTTGACCCGCTGCAATACCGCGTCATCGGGCGCGGTGCGGCGGGAGATGTGCGGGGGCAGGAAGTGACGCTCGACTCGCTCGTACTCGACGGCAAGCGCGCCACCAATGTCCGTGCGGTGGTGATTGAGGGCGGCAACGTGTCGCTGCTCGGCCACACTTATTTGCGCCAGTTACAGAGCGTCAGCATCGAGGGCGACCGGATGCGGCTGCGCTAGCGCTGGTTTCACCCTCCCCCCGGCTTGACTCATTAGCTATCACTGATAGGAAAATAACAGCCGGGGAGCGAGCCTATGCCATCGACTGACGGGCAAGTGATTGGCCACCGGCCATGACAAGCGACGCACGCCGCGCGGCATTGTTACATGGGCCAATTGTGCGCACGATGCTCGCGCTCGCGCTGCCGACGCTGATGGTCATCGGCGCGCAAACCTTTGTGGCGGTGCTGGAAGCTTATTGGATCAGCCAGCTGGGCACCGATGCGGTGGCGGGAGTGTCACTCGTGCTGCCGCTGCTGGTGTTGATGGGCACGATGAGCAATGGGGGAATTGGCGGCGGCGTGTCGTCGGCGGTCGCGCGCGCGGTGGGGGCGGGTCGGACGAGCGATGCCGATGCGCTGCTCGCCCATGCGGTGGGCATCGCGGTGCTGTTTGGCGGCGGCTTTACGGTCGTGATGCTGATCGGCGGGCCGTCGATTTATACAGCCTTGGGCGGCAGTGGTGCAGCGCTTGAGACGGCGCTGGCCTATTCGCGCTGGGTGTTCGGGCTTGCGATCCCGATCTGGCTCGTCAATCTGATCGGTGCAGCGTTGCGCGGGGCGGGGGAAGTCCGGTTGCCCGCGCGGATCAGCCTGGGCGGCGCGCTGGTGCTGATGCCGGTGGTGCCGACGCTGATGTTTGGTTTTGGGCCGCTGCCGAGGCTGGGGATTGCCGGGGCGGGAATTGCGCTAGCGATTTATTACGGCGGCGCGTTGATCGTGCTGGCCCGGTATTTGCGGGGGCGCACCGGAGTGCTCACGCTCACCCGCCATCCGCTCGCGCCGCACCATGTCCGTGCGATCATGGGGGTGGGGCTGATTTCCGCAATCGGGACGGTGACGGCCAGCCTGACGACAGTTGTCATCACGGGCGCGGTGGGCGGCTATGGCGCGGAAGCGCTGGCAGGATTCGGGATTGCGTCGCGCGTTGATTCGCTGCTCGTTCCGCTGTTGTTCGGGTTGGGCACAGCGGTGGTGACGATGGTGGGGGCAGCGACCGGCGCAGGCGATGATGCGCGCGCGCGTCAGGTTGCCTGGACAGCAGCTGCGATCGCGTTTGCAGCGACTGAGGCGATCGGGCTATTGCTCTATCTGTGGCCAGCGGGGTGGAACGGCATTTTCAGCCGTGATCCGGCGGTGCTGGCGGCCGGCAATGCCTATTTCGCGGTGGTTGCGCCGCTGTATGGCGTGATCGGCCTGGGGCTGGTGCTGTTCTTTGCTTGCCAAGGGCGCGGCACCATGGGCTGGCCCTTTGCCGCGGGAATTGCCCGACTGACCCTGACCGCGGCGGCGGCATGGTCACTTGCGGGTTCGGGCGCGTCATTGCCGGTGCTGTTTGGGGCGGTGGCGGCGGGCGTCGTACTGTTTGGCGCGATCAATATCTATGGATTCTGGCGCGGTTCATAGCCATGCACCATCGCCGCGATATGGCGGTCGATGAGCTGCACCCGATCGACCCAGGGAAAATGCGGCCGCGCGATCAGCAACGAGACAAGGCCGTGGAGCGACGCCCACATGCTCTGCGCGATCAGCGCCACATCATCGGCGCTTGCCCGGTCAGCCAGATAGTCGGCCACGCACTGTCGGTGGATCGCAAAAGTGGCGAGACCCGCCGCCAGAACGGGGTCGTCCGCGCCCTTTTCCTTGGCTGTGCCCGACTCGATCATGAAGGCGACCCGGTAAGCGTCGGGCTGTTCAAGCCCAAAGGTAACATAGTTACGCGCGACCGCAATCAACCGCTCCTGCGCGGTCCCCGGCGCGCCAGACGCGCGGTGCATCCGATTGGCAAGCGCGGCAAAGGCACGCGAGCCGACTTCGCCGATCAGCGCGTAGCGATTGGGGAAATAGGTATAAAGCGTCGGTTGCGAGATGCCGACGGCCTGCGCAATCTGGCGGGTCGAGACGTTATGCACCCCGGCCTCGCTGATAAGGCGCAGCGCATGCGCCAGAATTTCCTCGCGCCGCTCCCCGCCATGCCCCCTCGCCTTGCGCGGCAACAAATGAGAGGTAAGCTGCATGGCATTACTGTGCAGATATGGCCGAATTATGCAACAATCCGCCAGGGTGACGCGCGATAGGTGCGAGCGTGCTGCGCAACCGGATCAATGGTTGCGGCGGCGTTAGCGGCTCCGGCGATCCCGGGGCGGTTCGGCAGGCCGCTGCGGGCGGGTGTGGTTTCCAAGCAAGCCGAACAAACCCTAAGCCGGCTGCGCCCGCCCACGGATCGTGCGGTTAAGCTCGCCGACCATGCCGCGCGCAAACAGCGCCAGCCAGCCAAGGTAGATCGCCGCCCCGCTCGCTACCAGGATCGCAAGACGCGCAGCCGGCGCCATGGGCGGGAGCGCTTGCGCAATCAGGCTGACGGCGCCCCCCATGCCCAGGGCGGCGAACATGGGCGGCGTCAGTGCCCGCATTAACACGCTGGCCTGAACACCGATCACGGGCAGGATGCGCCACAGGCCGACGCCGAGGAACACCGGATAGCCAATGACCCACGCCCAACCCAGCCCGGTCGCGCCCCACTGTGCCCCGAGAAGATAGGCCGTTGTCAGAATGACCGCGCCCGCAGCGCCATTGCGCACGCTGATCTCGGGTCGGCCGATTGCATCGCACACGGGCGACAACAGCACTTGCAGCGTCATGAACGGCATCGCCAGCGCAAGCAGCTGAACGATCGGCGCAGCTTCTGCCCATTTCGGGCCCATCATCGTCAGCACAATCGGCTCCGCCGTCACCGCTAATCCGATATAGAAAGGGAGCGCCAGCACCATGATCATCCGCGCGCTGCCCACAAAGGCGCGGGCAACGGCGCCATCGTCATGCTGAAGCCGGG
>PNLG01000225.1 GCA_013822915.1 Sphingomonas sp.
GCCCCCGCCAGGATTGCGGCGAGCCAGAATTCGCCCGCTACGGCCAGCACGACCGTGCCACGCCGTAATCGCTGCCGACCAGTGCCAAGCCGGTGCGAGGCGTAACCGATCGCCAGCCCAACCATCGTTGCCAACATGATCGGTAGCAGATTCAATAAGATATAGATCATGACGACCGCCCCCTTTTGCCCATCGTGCCGCACCGGCCAACGCGCCCGCGCCACCGCATCGCGCTCTGACAATGCCAAGAATAGCTTAACCAAGCGGCGCTATACCTGTTTCATGCACCATGGCGCGCCAGTTCCGGTTTCCCAACGCCCACGCATATGGGCGCGCGCCATCGCCATTGGCATAGGCTATTTCCTGCTGGCGGCTGAGATGATTTTGCTCACCCGTTTCGATGGCGGTCTGGCCAGTCTCTGGCTGGCCACCAGCGTCCTGGCCGCCGAGCTGATGATCGCCAATCGCGCAGCGTGGTGGGCAAGCATTACCACGTGCCTGATCGCCAATTTCGCCGCGACCGCGCTGTTCAGCTTTGGCCCCGTCGCTGCCCTTCCCTTCGCGGTGGTGAATGTTGGCGAAGCAATCCTGGTCGCGACATTGCTCCGACGACTGCGACGCGCGCAATCCTATCTCGATTCACTCGAAGGCGTGATCGTTTTTGCGCTGGTTTCTGCGGCTATCGTGCCGAGCGTCACCAGTGTGGCGGGGGCCGCGTTATCGGCCACCTTCGGCGCTATGCCCTTTACGACCGAATACCGAACCTGGCTGTTCGCTCATGGGCTCGGCATGCTGACGTTCACGCCATTGATGACGCTCCTCCTGAATGGCCGCATTCGGCAATGGCTGCGCGGGGCGAGTCGCGCGGACCGAACGGAAAGCGTGGTGTGGCTGATCGTGATGATAACGACCAGCTTGATCGTTTTTGGCCAGTCAACGGCGCCTTTGCTGTTCGTGCCGATCCTGCCGCTTATCATCATTGCTTTTAGGCTTGAGCAGGTGGGCACGGTGACAGGACTCATCATTCTGGCAACGATCGGCGGGCTGCTAACCATGGTCGGCCAGGGTCCGGTTCAGTTACTGGGTGCAGACCCGGCCAATCAGCTCCGCCTGTTTCAATTTTATCTGGCCATGACGACCCTGACGGTGTTGCCCGTCGCAGCCGAGCTGTCGCAACGCCGCGCGCTGTTTCGGCGGGTGGGGGAGAGCGAGGCGCGCTTCAAGCTGATTACCGAAAGCTCGACTGACATGATCATCTCGCTCGATCGGCGGGGCGTCATCACCTATGCCTCGCCATCGGCGTTTGAAGTCACGGGCTTCACTCCCGAACAACTGGTCGGACAGCGTCCGCACGAGCTGGCTTGCGGCCCCGATCAAGCGACGATGGATGCGGCGGGCGAAGCGATCAAACTCGCCGGACGGCCAACAACCGTCGAATATGCCGCACGAACCCCAACGGGCGAACGCCGGTGGTTTGAAGCGCACACCCGTGGCTTGTTTGATGGCGAGGGCCGGTTTACCGGCTGGGTCAGTGCGATACGCGACATTTCGGTGCGCAAGGCACTGGAACTGCGGCTCGCCCATGCGGCATCGACCGATCCGCTGACGGGGCTTGCCAACCGGCGGCGGTTCGACAGCGTGCTCGAACGCACGATCGATGATCGCCGCGCCAATCGCGGCTGTGGCTGCATCGCTTTGTTCGACATCGACTTTTTCAAGCGCGTCAACGACGCTTATGGTCATGCGGTTGGCGATTTGGTGCTGGAGACTTTTGCTGCGGCCGCGCTGCGGTCGGTGCGTGGCGAAGATCATGTCGCGCGGCTGGGCGGCGAGGAATTCGGGATCATCCTGGAGGGCGCATCGGTTGCCCAGGCAATCGAGATTTGCGAGCGCGTGCGCCACGCGATCGCCCGCGATGTCACCCGCGCCCCCGACGGCACCGAAGTTTGCGTGACGGTGAGCGCGGGAGTCGCCGAAATCACGCCGGGTCTGTCGCGCCTGCAATTGATGCGCGCCGCCGATGAAGCGCTCTACCGTGCCAAGGCGGGCGGGCGCGACCAACTGGCGCTCGCGGCCTGACGCAAATCGGGCTGGACCGCGACCGCCATCTGCCTAAGGGTGTCGGCATGGCGGAACCCCTTTATGCTGATCCGATTCCGGCCGCGACGCTGGTGCTATTTCGCAGGGGCGCTGACGCGCCCGAATTGCTGTTCGTCGAACGGGCAGCGGCGATGGCCTTTGCCGGCGGGGCGCTCGTCTTTCCGGGCGGACGAGTTGATGCAGCCGATGCAGCGCTCGCGCTGCGCGACATGCCCGCCGACCCGCATGGCCCGGCGCGAATCGCCGCCATTCGCGAAATAATCGAGGAAGCGGGGATCGCGATTGGTCTGTCCCCGCTCCCCGACGCGCCGACACTGCACGCGGTGCGAGCCGCGCTCCACAGCGGCGCGCCGTTCGCCGATATTCTGGACACACACGGCTTAGCGCTCAATCTGGACGCGCTGGTGCCCTTTGCGCGCTGGTGCCCGCGCCACGCTAATATGCGGATTTTCGACACGATGTTCTTCATCGCCACGCTGCCAGAGGGCACACCCGACCCGGTGGTTGACGGAACCGAGAATGTCTGCGCCTTTTGGGCAAGCGCGCAGGCCGTGCTTGACGACGCTGATGCGGGCCGCGCGACCATCATTTTCCCGACCCGCCGCAATCTGGAGCGGCTGGCGCGCTATGATGACTTCGACCAGGCTGCCGCCGACGCGCGCCGGCACGGCACGCCGATGATTACGCCATGGGTGGAGACACGCGGCGACGGCGAGTATCTGTGCATCCCGGACGCGATAGGCTATCCGGTGACTGCGGAACGGCTGGACAACGCCAAACGCGCCTAGCGCTTGTTCCACTGAAACTGGCGTTAGTTGAGCGCCGCGTTGTCCACTTTTTCGACCCAATAGGGAAAAAAGGCGGGTTCGCGCGTTGACCATCCCTGCGCGGTCGCCGCCGCTTCACTGATCGATTGCAGCAGACGCCGCCGCATCTCGGGGTGAAGGTGCGGCATGGCAGCGGCCGCGCAAAAGGCGGCGGGGAGCCAGGGCCGCACTGCCGCCCCGATCAAGCGCTCATACAGGAAGCGATAGGCCGAAAAGCTGGTCAGCCGCCCTTGCGCCAGGTCGAACGCGCTGAGCGTGACGAGCTGGCCCAGAAATGGCTCGACCCCGTCGATGCCGCTGTCGGCGGGAATCGTTGCGCGCAGATCAGGCAGCCGGTCATAGAGGCGGTATTGCGCGCGAATGCTCGCCGCCTCCACCACATCGCGCGACCAGCGTTCAAGCGCATCCTCGCGGTCCAGCCCGATGTCGAGCGATCGGCGGACGTAGCGCTGGGTTGCTGCGGCAAAACCCGCGAATTCCTTCATCTCGGCCAGAGCAAGGGCCCCGGCGGGTTTCATCGCTGCGCTCATCCCATGGTCCTTTTCGGCTGGTGTGGCGTCTAACCATGCCGCGATCATGGTTAACGCCGTCTTGATGGACAAGGGCCGATGCACAAAAAAGCCCGGCGAGTTTCCCCGCCGGGCCCCAATTTGCTCCAATCGCGCCAGATTATTCGCGATTACCGCCGAACAGGCGCAGAATGAACAGGAACATGTTGATGAAATCGAGATAGAGGTTGAGCGCCGACATGATGACGGTGCGTCCCTCCCACTCGGTGCCGGCGACTTCGGCGTAAAGCGCCTTGGTCCGCTGGGTGTCATAAGCGGTCAGCCCGGCAAAAATCAGCACGCCGACCAGGCTGATAACCAGATCAAGCGGCCCCGATTGCACGAACACATTGATCAGGCTGGCGACAATCAGGCCGATCAGCCCGACGATCAGAAACGCACCCATCGCACTCAGATTGCGCTTGGTGGTGTAGCCATAGAGGCTAAGCCCTGCAAAACCCGCCGAGGTCGCGAAAAACGCCTGCGCAATCGCGATCTCGCTATAGCGCAGGAAAATCGTCGACAGCGACAGCCCCATCGCCACAGCATAGCCCCAGAACAGCGCCTGAAGCGTGCCGGTCGACATCCGCGCCTGACCAAAGCTCATCGCGAACACAAAGCCGAGCGGGGCGAGCGTGATAATCCATTTCAGAATGCCGCCGCCCAGAAACACTTGTGCCGCCAGCCCGCTGGCCGCAAAGCCGAGCGCGATCACGCCCGTCAGCAGGACAGCCGACGCCATGTAATTGTAAACCGACAACATATAGGACCGCAGCCCCGCGTCATAAGCGGCACCGCGCGCATCGGCGCCTGCCGAATAACCGGCGGCCGCCGACCGGGGATCAGACCAGTTTGCCATTTTGAACTAACTCCTTTGCCCGGCTCAATGCCGGTTAGGGCGAATATCGGCGTTTTCATCGCCAGTTTCAAGGAAAACCCGCAACCGCCTTTGTTCGGCGCGTTGCGCATTTCTTACCAAATTTTAGTCGCTTAACCCCTGATGAACGATTAACCCTGCGCACCGTTGGGATCCGAAGTTAGGGTTTGAAAGATGCACCGTCTTTTCATCGGCTTGCGACCGCCGCACACGATCCGCGCCCAATTGCTGGCGCTGATGGGCGGCGTGCCTGCCGCGCGCTGGCAAAGCGACGAGCAATTGCACCTGACGCTGCGCTATATCGGCGAGGTCAGCGCCCCCATGGCTGAGGATATCGCGATGATGCTTGCACGCCTGCATGCTCCGGCGCCCGTAGCGCAGCTTGCGGGCGTTGGCCGCTTTGACAAAAAGGGGCGCACCGACAGCTTATGGGCGGGCGTCGTGCCGGTCGCACCGCTGGCGGCACTCCACAACAAGGTTAACCGCGCGCTGGCGTTGCTCGGCTTGCCGTTCGAGGAACGCAGCTTTGTGCCGCACATCACGCTGGCCCGGTTACCGCGCAGCCAGGGAGCCGGGCCGACAATCGACGCGTTTATCGCGCAACACGCCACGCTGGCCAGCGCACCGTTCAATCTGGCCCATTTAATCCTGTTCGAAAGCCAGCTGACGAGCGAGGGCGCAGTTTATGAGCCGCGCGCGCGGTGGCCGCTGGGCTGATCGACTCCAAAGTCCTTTGCGCTTTAGCCCGTCGCTCTGCTAGCCCGCTGGGCGAGTGATCCAAAGAGGAGCCGATATGCCGCCATCCACGCCGGGCGATGCGCCCAAAACACCGGTCTATGCGTGGTATGTGCTGGGCGTGTTGTTTTTCGTCTATGTGCTCAATTTCATCGACCGGCAGATTATTTCGATCCTGGCGGAGGATATTAAACGCGACCTGAACCTGCGCGATGAGGATTTGGGGTTCCTGTATGGCACCGCCTTCGGCGTGTTTTACGCGCTGTTCGGCATTCCGCTTGGGCGGTTGGCCGATAATTGGCACCGGGTGCGGCTGATGACGCTTGGCCTTGCTTTGTGGTCGACGATGACCGCGCTGTCGGGCTTTGCGCGCAGCGGCACCGCGCTTGCGGGCGCGCGCATCGGCGTCGGCATTGGCGAGGCAAGTGCCAGCCCATCGGCCTATTCGCTGATTTCGGACTGGTTTCCCAAACGGTTGCGGGCAACCGCGCTCGCCATCTATTCGGCCGGACTTTATGTGGGCGGCGGCATTTCGCTTGGCATTGGCGGGCTGATCGTGCGCGGCTGGAACGAGGCTTATCCGGCGGGCGGCCCGTTGGGGCTGGCGGGGTGGCAGGCGGCTTTCCTGATCGTTGGCATGCCGGGGCTGATGCTGGCGCTGCTCGTCGCGACACTGCGCGAGCCAGTGCGCGGCCAGTCCGAGGGTTTGCCCGCACCGCCGCCACACCCAGCACCCTTCACGGCTTTCTTGCAGGAGCTCGTGACAATCGTGCCGCCACTGACCCTGATCGGGGCCGCACAAGGGGGCACGCGGGCGTTTCTCACCAATATTACCGGGCTGGCGGTGATTGCCGGGCTGGTCAGCGCGCTCGTCGCCTTCGGGGAGCCGGTGCCGCAATGGGTGGCGATCGGCATTGGCGCTTATGCGGTATTTTCCTGGGCCAGCGCGCTGAAGCGGCGCGACGCGCCGACTTTTGCGCTGATTGTGGCCAATCCGGCGTTTCTGTGCACGGTCGTTGCATACGGCCTGAACGCGTTTTTGAGCTACACCGTGACCTTCTGGGCGCCGCCCTATGCGATCCGCGTGCTCGGCGCGACGCCAGCGGAGGCCGGGTTCATCATCGGCGGCATGGGTGCTGTGTCGGGCTTTGTGGGCGTCACCATTGGCGGGCTGGTCGCTGATCGGTTGCGCGCGCGCCACCCGGCCGGGCGGCTGATGGTGGTGATTTTCGGGGCGGTCGCGCCTTCATTGGCGATTGCGACGGCGTTTACGACCACCAACCTTGGTCTATTCTATATAATGCTGTTTCCGGCACAAACGCTGGCGAGTTGCGCGCTGGGGGCGGCTGCGGCGACGACGCAGGATCTGGTGCTGCCCCGGATGCGCGGCACCGCGACCGGCACGTTTCTGATCGGCACCACGCTGTTGGGGCTGGCGCTCGGGCCCTATCTCGCCGGGCGCGTGTCGACGCTGTCGGGGAGCTTGTCGGTCGGCGTGCTGGCGATGCTGGTGACGGTGCCGGTCACCCTTGCGGCCGCGATCATGGCGTTTCGCCTGGTTCCCGCCGCCGAAGCGAACCGTGAGGCACGGGCAAGGGCGGCAGGCGAAGTGATCGAATAACGCACCCGTCGCGATCAGCTCGCCGTAAAAACCCCGCAGGCAATGCGCCCGCCGGCATTGCCGGTGGGATCCGTCATCATATCATCGGCCTTGTCATGCACCACCATCGCGCTGCCATCGGCGTCGATCAGGCTGTCGAAATTCGCGCCGGGCACCACCCCGCCCACCGTGCCGCGGCGATCCTTGCCAATCACCAGATTGGGCAAGTCGCCCGCATGCGGCCCCATGGCGTTCAGCGCGCCGTGCTTGGCACCCGCCGGGTTCCAATGCCCGGCCGAAGTCATGAAATCGGGCGCGTCGCAGCGGCCCACGGTGTGGATATGAGCGCCATGTTCACCGGGCGCGATACCGATTGCGTCCACCGTCACGCGCAGGCCACCCTCTACCTCGCGCACGGTGGCGCGGCCCGCATCCTTGCCATCGGCGGTTTTAAGGAGCGCAACCGCGCTGCGCCCGGCGGGGATGGGCGTGCCCATCTGCTTGCCGACCGTGTCGCAGCCTGCCAGCCCGATTATAAGCAACACCGCCACGCTGCCATTGATCGCTGCTCGCATCGCCGATTCTCCCGTTCATGAAATCCATGGGTAGCAGCCATATAATGGCTCGGACGGCCCCGCCAAAGGGGCAGCGACACGAAATCACGTGCCTAAATCCCCATCCCGGTTTTCAAATTCATGAATTCATGCAAGCCCCATGGCCCCAATACGCGCCTATGCCCCGATCGCCCGATACCGCAGAGGCAGGCATAACAGGACAGAACAATCGCAGAACCTGCCGCGTCGGTTGCCGGATCGACACCGTGAAACATCCCTGGCCTGCCCCAAAAAGTGTCTTCAAATGGGTGCCGGGACGGCTTGGGGCCGTGCTCCTTCTTGACCCTCCTCGCCTGCCTGCCCCATAGCGGCATGATGGAGGCGGCTATTCCTATCGAAGAATTGGCGTTCGAAGACGCGCTGAAAGAGCTGGAGGGGATCGTGACGAGGCTGGAAAGTGGCGATGCGCCGCTCGATGCCTCGATCGCCCTTTACGAACGCGGCAATGCGCTGCGCAACCACTGCGCGGCGCGGCTGGACGCAGCACAGGCCCGAATCGACTCGATTAGGCTCGATACGGATGGCCGCCCGGTCGGCACGATCCCCTTTGCCGCGGGCTGATGCACCCATGGCTAACGCCCCGATGACGCTGGCTACAGCGCTCGACGATGTCGCCGCCGATATCGACCGCCGGTTCGATATCTTGCTGGAGGTGCCCGATGATCCGCGCGCCGACCTGTACCGCGCGATGCGCCACGCAGCGATTGGCGGCGGCAAGCGGTTGCGCCCGTTGCTGACGCAGGCAACCGCGCGGCTATTTAGCGTGGACCGTGATTGCGCAGGGCGCGCCGGCCTCGCGATTGAGTGCATCCACGTCTATTCGCTGATCCACGACGATTTGCCCGCCATGGACAATGACGATCTGCGTCGCGGCAAGGCGACCGTTCACAAGGAATTTGACGAGGCGACCGCGATTCTGGCGGGCGATTGCCTGCACGCGCTCGCGTTCGAAGTGCTTTCCGATCCGGCGACCCATGCCGATCCGTTCGTGCGCGCGGAATTGGTGCTCGACTTGGCGCGCGCGGCGGGTCCGGCGGGGATGGCCGGTGGGCAGATGATGGATATCGAGGCCGAACGGTCGAGCTTTGACCTGCCCGCGGTCACGCGGCTCCAAGCGCTCAAAACCGGCGCGCTGATTGCGAGCGCGGTTGAGGCAGGCGCGATCCTGGGCCGGGTGCCGGTCGAAGGACGCACCGGCGTGCGCGGCTATGCCCGCGATGTCGGCCTTGCCTTTCAGATCGCCGATGATCTGCTCGATCACGAGGGCGATGAGGAAAAAATGGGCAAGCGGCTGCACAAGGATGCAGACGCGGGCAAGGAAACCTTTCTCTCGCTGCTCGGGGTCGACCGCGCGCGCGAACAGGCGCGGATGCTGGTGGCACAAGCGCTCACCCATCTTAACAGCTATGGCGCGGAGGCCGATCTGCTGCGCGAGATCGCGCGCTTCACACTGGAACGCGACCGTTGAGCATCCGCACCGGCGTTTATCCCGGCACCTTTGATCCGGTGACCCTGGGGCATATGGACATCATCCGTCGCGGGGCAAAGCTGGTCGACCGGTTGGTGATTGGGGTAACCACCAACCCCAGCAAATCGCCGATGTTCACGGTTCAGGAACGCATGGAGATGGTGCAGCGCGAAGTTGCTGGCGTGGAAGGCGAAATCCATGTTGTCGGCTTTGATTCGCTGTTGATGGACTTTGCCGAACGCGAAGGAGCGGGAATGATCGTGCGCGGCCTGCGCGGCGGTGGCGATTTTGAATATGAATTTCAGATGGTCGGCATGAACCAACAGCTTAACAGCCGCATCGAAACGGTATTCCTGATGGCCGATGTCGCGTTGCAGCCGATCGCGTCGCGCTGGGTAAAGGAAATCGCGATGTATGGCGGCGACATCCACAAATTCGTGACCGAACCGGTCAATCGCGATGTCGTGGCGCGGGTCAACCTTATCGGTCGCAAGGGCAGTTGAACCCGTCGATCTTTGGATTGGCGGGCTTGGCGATTTGCTCTAAGCGCGGGACCACCAACACGGCCCGGCCGGGCAAGCCCGTCCGCCTGCCCGATTTTATGAGGTTGTGATGCGTATTCTGATGTGTCTGATCGTCGCATTGCTGGGGTTCGCCCCGGTGCCTGTTGCCGCGCAGCATATCCCCAGCATCCACCCCGCGCCGCCCATCGATGACAAGGAAAACCTGCTATATCTTGACCTGTCGACAGGGGGACGGGTTACCATCTTG
>PNLG01000421.1 GCA_013822915.1 Sphingomonas sp.
CACCCTCACGCAACCGTGATCAGAGCGCACCTGCACGCGTCTGACCATGATTTTTCTACGTGCGCTCGCGTCCGCACGCCATGCCATCTGGACAAAAGAGCACCCGCGCGGGACGAAGAGGCTCACCTAGCGACGCCAAACCGCAATAATGCGTAACTGAGCGCCGATCAGCCGATCAGATTGCCCTGCCCACGGGCGAGCAAGCGCCCGATCGCGTCAAACAGCGAATCCATCGCAACGGGTTTGAACAACACTTCGTCCGCCCCTTCGCGCAGGCAATAGTCGCGCAAATCAACCGCGGTATCAGCCGTTACGACAATGACAGGCAGAGACGCCTTGGCGTCACGGCGTGCGCGGATATGCCGAATGGCCGTGATGCCATCCATGCCGGGCATCCGCAAGTCCATCAAAATGATATCGAAATCGCGCTCATCGATCAGCGTAAGCCCAAGCTCTGCGGATTCAGCGCCCGTCATCGATGCCCCCGCCACGTCAAGCATGTCCTTGACCACGCGACGGTTCATGGGATCATCCTCGACGAACAACACGTTCATCGTAGCACCTCGTTCCGAATAGCGATCAGGTGTATAGCATGGTTCATCGCCATTCCCTAACCTGTCACGCCGCCCGCGCCACGCCGCTTTGGGCGTGAGCATCGCTATTTGGCAAAAGTTTAGCAACAAGTGCTGGTCCCGCGATGGGCTTTTCGATGACGTGATCGAGCGCGATTTCCGTGAACAGCGCGCGCTGCTCATCCGTTGGTGCGGCCCACAGCACGCTGAGCGCGCCGGGGGCGGCCCGCCCAGCCACCTCGCGCAGCGCCGCCGGACCATCAGGGTGAGCCCGCACGGCTGACTCATCCACAAGCACGCGCCGCGCCGGGGTGGTCATCAGCTTGACCAGAGCTTCTTCAATTGACGCGGCGACTTGCACCGTGGGCAGATGGGGCGCGAACAGCGTTTTCAGCATACTGCGCATGATCGGCTGCGTATCCACGATCAAGAGATCGGCAACGGTCGCCGGATCATGATCGCCGCCCAGATCCTGCACCGCTGCCTGATACGGGATTGCGACGGCGAACGTTGACCCCTTCCCCATTTCGCTGCGCACTGAAATATCACCGCCCATCGCTTGCGCCAGATTGCGACAAATCGACAGCCCAAGCCCGGTACCGCCAAATTTGCGCGTGGTGGCCGCATCAACTTGCTTGAACGACTCAAAAATTTCCTCGAGCTTGTCGGCGGGAATACCAATGCCCGTGTCGCTCACACTGATAACGAGCCGGTTGCCCTCCTCCATCGCTGCCCGCAGCGTGATCGCCCCGATGGCCGTAAATTTCAGAGCATTGGACAAGAGATTGAACACGATCTGGCGCAGCCGCGCAGGATCGCCTTGCACCGACCGCGGACAATCCGCCAGCTCAACCTTAAACGCCACGCCCTTTGCCCGTGCCTGCTCTTCCCACAGGCGCGACACGTCGGTCAGCGTCTTGGGCAGGTCAACCGCCACTGACTCGATCGTCATATTGCCGGTTTCCATCTTGGCCACGTCGAGAATATCGTCGACGAGCGCTTTCATCGTCACCCCGGCCGCACGCACCACGTCAAGTCGGTCACGCAGCGAAGCGGTAAGCGCCTGATCCGCCAGCATCACTTGCGTCATGCCGAGAATGCCGTTCAGCGGGGTACGGATTTCATGGCTGGTGGTGGCCAAAAACTCGGTCTTGGCGGCAAGCGCCTTTTCCAGCGCACCATTGGCGGCCGCAAGATCGACGTTTGCTGCACGCACTTCATTACGGCTGCGGCGAAGCGTGACGACCCCAAAGGCAAGCATCGACACCACGCCGAGCGCGCCTGCGATAATCACCCCAAAGATCCAGCTCATGAGGCGCGCCCGCGCCTGTTCAAACTCGAACTTGCGCTTTGCTTCCTCGGCTTTGAGGTTGGCGATCTTGGCGTCCTTGTTGGCCGCGTCGAAGCGGGCGGCCATCAGCGCGGTGTTCGCCGACGCCGTCAGCCCCGCCGTTTTGTCGTCAAGCCGCTTCAACGCTTCAAGATGCGCAAGTGCCAGGTCGTTGCGACCAATCGCCTGATAAGCCTGAAAGGCAGTATCATGGGCATCGCGGTCGCTGATTTCGGTCGTCTTCAGATCGACCCCGGCGAAATAGGCATCGCTTATCGCCACGGCGCGACCCAGGTTTCTTTTTTCGAGTGCCAACCGCGCAGACAGGGAGGCAACCGGTGAACGATTCCCACCTTCATCAAATTTTTGAGCCTCGGCCAAGGTACGCGCCGCTTGCCGAAGCTTGCCGGCCCCGATCTGAACACGCGCGATATTGCGCAGCACAATACCTTGATAAATATCACTTTTAATTTTTTTCGCGACGCCAAGCGCGCGCCGATACTCGCGTTCAGCCTTGTCGTATTGCTCCAGTTGATCAAAGCCGTTTCCGGCATTGTTGAATGCACTCAGCTCAAGCGTTGGATCCCCGCGATAGATCTCGGTCGATTGCGCATCGTAACTCATCGCCGTTTTCACATCGCCCGCCTCACGGTAAAGCGACGCAATTTGGCGCAGTGCAATTGCCTGTTTGCGCGTTTCGCCCAGCGCGCGAAAAATATTGTGCGCAAGCTGATAGTCGGACAAAGCCTCGGCGACATCCGCTTTCTGGGTGGCGACACCGCCCCGCGATAGGAGCAAGTCGCCACGCAGCAGCGAGGGACGCCCGTCGGACGCAAGCAATCGCAGGGCGCGCTCGATATGCTGGCTCGCGATGTTGGCATCACCCAAGCGCAGCCAACCTTCACCCTGTAGCCATAACGATTCCACCAGTTTGGCCGAGGCTCCGTTTGCCTCAAGCGCCTGGCTCGCACGTTTTGCGACTTCGACCGCCGCACGCGGATTTCGGGACATGAGGTCTTTGGCAGACTGGAGCAACACAATGGGATTCTCAACGCCCTGACCTAGCGTAGAGGCCTTCCCGGCAGACGCCACGCCAATCGTCGGCACCGCGACGAGGCTGAGTGCAAATGCCCCAAAGACCTCAGCAGTGCGCATCACATTCTCCCGGTCGAACCGCCATGTTATGACGTGCAGCGCGTTAATTGCGCGCTAACGCCGGTGTTCAGGCGCTTTTCCAGAAGCTTGCAGGCCGATTGAACGCGGCACGCGGATCACCGGCCAGCCCAAGGTGGCGCTCCTCGTCCAGAAACTGACCCAGCGCAGCGACGGAAATCGGGCGGCTGATCAGGAACCCCTGCACCATGTCGCACCCCATGACGCCAAGCAGCGCCATCGCCGATGGCGTTTCCACCCCTTCCGCCGTCACTTCCATATCCAACGCATGGGCCAGATCGATCGTTGAGCGCACGATCAGGGGATCACGATTGCTGCTGGTGAGCTGGATCACAAACATCTTGTCGATCTTCAGCTCTTTGGCGGGCAACTGCTTCAAGTAGGCAAGTGAGGAAAGACCCGCACCATAATCGTCGATCGCAATTGCAATTCCCATTTCAGCAAAAATGTTAAGATTGCCGATCGCCGTTTCCGGATCACGAATGACCGAAGTTTCGGTGATTTCGAAACCGATATTGCCACCAGAGGCTTGAACCATCTGACATGCTCGCGCGACAAACGCCGAGTCACCAAGTAATTGCCCAGAAATATTGACAAAGAGAGTAATGTCATGACCTTGTGCTGCGAGCAGTTTTTGGTCTGCAACAACTTGCTCTATCGTCCACAATGTGAGCGAGCCAATAATATGAGCCTCTTCGGCGGCCGTAATAAAGTCCCCGGGCAGGATAAGGCCACGAACCGGGTGATGCCAACGGATCAATGCTTCTGCACTGGAAGCCTTTTGACGCCGGAGGTGAACCTTTGGCTGATACTGGAGGAACATTTCACCCCGCTGAACCGCCTTGGTCAGGTCGCGCACCAGCGAGAGGCGGTCGATCCCCGGCGCGTCAGCCGACAGGTCGCGGATGACAACCCGCTCCTCCACGCGCGCCTCGGCCATTGCCTGCTCGGCCGCCTCAACCAGCCGCACATCATCGACGTAGGCCGTGGCAGCAATGGCAGCACCCAATGCCAGCTCGATCCGATGCGGCTCTCCATCGAGATCGACCGGCCGACTGAACACGCCCCGGATCAGGTCCAGCGCCGTCTCGAGCCCTTCCGGCGTTTCGCCCTCAAACGCGATCTCGATGGTCGTGCGACCGACCACCGCCAACCGTGCCTCGGCCAAATGCTCGGCAATCCGGTCCGCGACATCAAGCACAAGGCAATCGGCTCGCGGCGCCCCCAGATGCCGCCGCAGGGGGGCAAAATTAATGATGTCAGCAAGCGCGAGAAAGCGCCAAGGCAAGATCGAGAGCGGCGTGCCGCTGTCCTCATCCCCGCCTGACGCGGGGGCACCGGTTCGGAACTGACCACCAAATACCGCATCGAACTCAAAAGTAGGCGTCGATGCAATGCCGACTGCCGCCGGAAATGCGACAGAGGCAAAAAGAGCCCGACGGCGGTCACCCACGCCAGACAGGCCCGAGCCGGAAAAATCTGAGCGCACCATCGACCTTCGGCATAGCCCATAGAGTTGAACGAAGCGTTAAGTGCACGCGGTGGCGCACCCATTTGGCGCGGACAGGCGCCTTTCCGATTGTCTTTACGTTAAAATTTCGTTAACTTGATCAATGCGCAAAAGCTGCGCAACTTGGGAGAAAATAGATGTTGGAATTCCTGTTGTCGTTCCTCCACGGCGAAGAAATTCGCCCCTGGTAACTTAGCAATCGGCCCGAATTTTGCGAGAACTCACTCAATTGACAGTGAAAAATGCATCATTCGGGCCGATACCTTGCCCGACTAGCGCGTGATAGACGCCGCAAATTAACAATTTTGATAGCCTGTCCAAATAGTTAACAAGTGATTGCGAATCAGGGTAAACGGGGCATCGCAAATCGATTGGGTGACCAGCAATTTGTCGACGAAACCGGCCCCGGTTAACGCTCCCTAGCCCTTCAAGCCAGTTGCACCTCGGCCGGACGCGCATGGGCACTCGGCACCGGGTTGGAAAAAATGACCCCGTCATCGACCGATCCAAAGCGCAGTGCCGTCAGGTCCTTCAGATAATTTTGATGGACCTGCCATGGCTGGCGATTGCCCTGTTTGGGGAAGCGCTCCATCGCCCGCGTTACATAGCCCGAGGTAAAATCAAGGAACGGCGCCGGTTCCAAATCCCCCTCAATCACTGGCGTCACCTGCCGCACGCCGCGTTTACGCATCGTGTTCAGCAATCGGCACACATAGCTGCACGTCAGATCAGCCTTCAGCGTCCAGCTCGCATTGGTATAGCCAAAGGATGAGGCCAGATTGGGCATATTGCTATACATCATGCCCTTGTAATTGAACGTTTCGGCCAGGTTGCGCACTTCATCATCAACGCAGAAGCGGACATCGCTCAGCAATTGCAGTTCCAGCCCGGTCGCCGTGACCACAATGTCCGCATCCAGCCGCTTGCCCGAATTTAGCACAATCCCGCCCGCATCAAAGCGCGCGATGGTATCGGTCACGACATCGGCTTTGCCCGCATTGATCGCGTTGAACAGGTCCGAGTCGGGCACGAGGCACAGCCGCTGGTCCCAGACATTGTAACGCGGCGTGAAATGTTCGGCGATAATAGGCGCGGGCAAATGCTCGGCCAGCATCCCCAGCACGCGCTCCTTCGCCTGGGCCGGGTGCTTGCGCGCGGCATTAAAGAAATACATCCCGAACAACACGTTGCGCCAGCGTACCAGCGCATAGGCAAGCTTGGACGGCAAATATCGGCGCAAGCGGTTGGCAAGCGCATCCTCGGACGGGCGCGACACGACATAGGTGGGCGAGCGCTGCAGCATTGTTACCCGGTCCGCGGTCTTGGCCATTTCGGGCACGATGGTAACGGCGGTCGCGCCCGAGCCGATGACGACCACCCGCTTGCCCGCATAATCAAGGTCATCGGGCCAGAATTGCGGATGGATGATCCGCCCCGCAAAATCTGCCTCGCCCGAAAATTCGGGGCGGTGGCCTTTGGCATAGTTGTAGTAGCCCGAGCACATGAACAGGAAATTGCAGCTATACTGAACCTCGCACCCCTCGCTCACCGCCGTCACGGTCCATCGCGCCTGCTCGGTTGACCAGTTTGCATCGGTGACATGGTGGTTAAAGCGAATATGCCGGTCGATGCCATATTTGGCGGCGGTGCGCTTGACATAGTTCAAGATATTGGGGCCATCGGCAATCGCCTTCGCCTCGGTCCAGGGCTCGAAGATATAGCCCAGCGTATACATGTCGGAGTCCGACCGGATGCCGGGATAGCGGAACAAGTCCCATGTCCCGCCCATATCGGCGCGCCCTTCAAGGATCATATAGCTGCGGTCGGGGCATTTATCCTGAAGGTGATACCCCGCACCAATGCCGGAAATCCCGGCCCCCACCACGATAACGTCGACATGATCCATTTTGGCAGCTCCTATGCCCATACCTGATATTCGATTTTCGGAAACCAAGCAAAGGGAAGTAGCATGGGGCCGACACCGCGCCCGAGCGATCGCCGTCATTACTTTACGAAACCGGCGAACGCTGATACTCCCGGCAAATGGGGGGGATGGGCATCTGGACACGGCGGACCGCCCATGCAGCGCTCCTGACGCTAGCCGGTGTCGCCGCGCCCGCACTGGCGACTGAACCCGCCGCAATATGTCGCACCAGCATCGCGCCCGAAATGTCCCCGTCGTCCGCCGCGTTCGAAGCGGCCGCCGCCCGCGCCGACGAAGCGCTCGACCGACGCCGAACCGACCCCGCTCGACCCAGTGATTTGCCCCTGCTGACGGTCGACGACCGGCGTGATGAGCAGCCAACATCCGCCATTCCGCCGCAGCTACTCGCGCGATATTGCGCGATTGCAGGCGAGATGATGCGGCTCGACCCGCGCGGCAATCAGGCACAGGCCAAGCAATTTCTGGTCGCCGCCGTCAATTTCGCGCGCGCAGCGGGCGACTCCGCGACGGAGGCGCGCGCCGCCTATCACCTCGGCCTGACGTTGTTGAACGGCGAAGGCGCAGGCGGCACCAACACGCGCGGTGCGCAGCGCGTGACCGCCACGCCACCGGCGGCCCAAAGCGGTGGAGAAGGCAACCTCTCTGAACCGCCGCAGGACGATCCGTGTGCCACAATTGAAGTCCCGGTGGTCCGGGGCCTTGGCCCGTTCCTTGCCCGTGCCGCGCTGCGCTGCGCTGCTACCCGCGCGACATCGGCTGGCGACACGCCCCGCGCAGCACTTGCCCAATTGCGGCTTGCACGGATGATCTTGAGCGAGGCAGGACGATCCCCACCCCGCGCCCGCGCGCTGCGGCGCGAGGCAACGGAGGCAGCGCAGGCGGGGCTGTTGACGGCGGCGCTCATCCCGGCTCCCGCTCCGCGCGCGCTGATGACTGGGCGGCTTGCCGAGGCACTGGTGGAGGCCGACCCTGCGCATCCTGATCTCACCCCCGCCATCGCGAGCCTGCGCGCCGATGCGCACGGCGATTCCGCAATCCTGGCAGTTGCCGCCGCACTTGAGGGGCACGCCCTGCTGGCGGCGGGTAATACAAGCGGCGCGGCGGCGATGTTCCAACAAGCGATCTTTTACGAAGGGCAACGTGCTCAGCCGCTACGCATGTCCAGCTGGCTGCTGCTGATGGCCCGCGCCGAGCCGCAGCGCCGCGACACACTCGCCGTCGCTGCGTATCGCGCGCTGGAGGCGATCCGCCCAATCCTCCCGCTGGCCGATCCGCTGACCGAGGAATCGAATTTTGCCGTGCAGATGCGCCCCGTGTTCGAAGCCGCGGTCGCATCGCAACTCACGCTGTCGCGCGACGATGCTGGCCTTGCCACGGTGCAGACGATTGTGGAAGCGTATCGGGAGGCGGAGCTGCAATCGGCATTCGGGGCGAGTTGTGTCCCTGCGCGCGACCCGGTTGACCCAGCGGCACTGCGCGCGGGCGAAGTATTGCTCTACCCGATCCTGCTCGATGACCGTGTCGAATTGCTGGTGGCGGTGGGCGGACGCAGTAACAATGCCCGGTTCATCCGGCTGCCGGGCGGTGTTCCGACCAACCGGGCCAGCATCGCCCGGCAGGTTGCCGATGTCACTGACTCGCTCACCAACGGCGGCGATGACCGTTGGCGGTCAGCGGCGCGCGCGCTGTATGATGCACTCATCAAGCCGGTTGAAGCGCAGCTGAAGCCGCTCGGCACGTTGATTATCATCCCCGATGGGCCGCTGCGCGCGCTGCCCTTTGCCGCGCTGCTCGATGCGCAGGAACAGTTTTTGGCGGAGCGCACCCAAATCGCGCTTGCGCCAGCCCTAGCCTATTCCCAGCCCGGCCGCGATCGCGGCAAGCGGCGGCTGAAAGTGGTGGCGGTTGCGCTGCAACGCGATGTTGATTTGCCCGCGGGCCGTTTTGCCCGGCTGTCCGGCACGCGCGAGGAAGCGGCCGCCGCGGCGGGCCCCGGCGGGCGCGTAGTCGATGATTTTCGCGAAGCCGATCTGCGTCAGGCGCTCGACGCTGGCCGTGTCGATGTCTTGCATCTGGCAACCCATGCCGCGTTCAATGGCCGATCCGACCGAAGCTTCATCGTCGCGAATGGCGAGGCGATTCCGCTCGCCGATCTGCGCGGGCTGATCGGTAGCGGACGCGCGCGCGGCGACGAGCTTGACCTGCTGGTGCTGAGCGCGTGCGAGACGGCGGTGGGCGATGATCTGGCGAGCATGGGGCTGGCGGGTGCGGCGGTGCAATCAGGCGCAGCAAGCGCAATTGCCTCGCTTTGGGAAGTCAACGACACCGGCACCGTTGCGTTGATGAAGGCATTTTATGATCGTTACCGCGCGGGCGACAGCAAGGCGGCGGCGCTGCGCAGCGCGCAACGCGCGCTGATCGCGCGGGGCGGTGATCTTGCGCATCCCTCGATCTGGGCGGCCTTTACGTTATTGGGGGGATGGCGATGACGCGATACGTGCTGCTGGCCGGGGCGGCGCTTTGTGCGGCGGCCCTCCCCGCGCGTGCCGATGCGCAGACCGTCATCGCACCTGACACAGCTGCGCCCGTCACCACCGGCACCACCACGACCCGCACCGGCACGACAACGACAATCGATGGCGGTCGCCGCGTCGGCGACAATTTGTTCCACAGCTTCACCAGCTTTTCGCTTGGCACCGGCGAGACGGCGCAGTGGGTGCGATCGGGCGGCGACGGCGGCACCATTGCCAATGTCATCAACCGCGTAACCGGCCGCGCCATTTCCACGATCGACGGGCGCATCGCGACCCAGGGGCTTGATCGCGCCAATTTCTTTTTCATCAATCCAGCGGGCATCATCTTTGGCGCCAATGCGTTGGTCGCGGTGCCCAACGCTGCTTATTTCTCCACCGCCAATGCGCTGCGTTTTGGCGATGGCACCCTGTTCGGTGTGACCACGCCCAATGGCTCGGCATTTTCG
>PNLG01000008.1 GCA_013822915.1 Sphingomonas sp.
ATCGAACCGCTTCACAAAGCGCGGCGTGCGATCAAACATCCCCAGCATATCGTCGATCACCAGCACTTGCCCGTCGCACTGCGCCGACGCGCCGATGCCGATGGTGACGCAATCGACGCTGCGCGTTGCCTCGACCGCAATCGGTTCGACCACGCCCTCGATCACCAGCGCGAAGGCGCCCGCGCGGTCGATGGCGCGCGCATCGTCGAGGATCTTTGCCGCCTCCGCTTGGCTACGCCCGCGCGCGCCATAACCGCCGAGCGCGTTCACCGCCTGTGGCGTCAGCCCGACATGCCCCATCACCGGGATGCCGCGCTCGACCAGGAAGCGCACCGTCGGCGCCATCACCTCGCCGCCCTCCAGCTTGACGGCGGCAGCACCCGTTTCCTTGAGGAGAAAGGCCGCGCTCTCAAAGGCTTGCTCCGGCGAGGATTCATAGCTGCCAAACGGCATGTCGATGACCACTACAGAGTGATAGCTGCCCCGCACCACCGCCGCGCCATGTGCAGCCATCATTTCCAGCGTGACCGGGATGGTGGAGGGCAGACCGTAAATCACTTGCCCCAAACTATCCCCAACCAGCAGCAGATCGCAGTACGGATCGAGCAATTGCGCCATCCGCACCGTGTAGGCGGTCAGCATCACCAGCGGATCGCCCCCCTTGCGGGCGCGGATCGCGGGCACGGTCAGCCGCTTCATCGGCGCAGGCGTTGGCGTGGCCCGGCTAGTCGCGGTGTCGAGGGTGTAGGTCGTGGACATCGCCCGCGACGCTAGCGCCGGATCGCCGCCGCCGCCAGTGCTGACGCGGTGCGTGATGATTTTGATTGACTCAATGTTAGATTTATATAACATTACGTCTCATATTACGAACATTGGAGCAGGCAGATGTCGTTTCGCGAAAAAATTCACTGGGTCGCTTTTACCAGCCTTGCCGTCGCGTTTGGCTGGTATTTCCTCTCCTATCCCTGGTCGATCGTTGACCAGCCCAGAGGCGTATGGGCCGTTGCGGGCATGCTGGTGCCGGTCACCATCGTCATCATCGGCTCAATGTCGATCGCCGCCGCCGCACTCGCCATTCGCGCCCCAAAGGAGGCGCAACTGAAAGAGGATGAGCGCGAAAAAACCATCCATCTGCGCGGCACCCACGCCGCTTATTACCCGCTGGTGATTGGCATCTGGGGCAATTTGTTCGCGATTTTTCATCACATCAGCGCCGCAGGGCGGCTCAACCTGCTGATCGCGACGGTCGTGGTCGCCGAGCTGATCCGCGTCGGCGCGCAGCTTTATTACTACCGGCGGGGATATTGAGCCATGTCCCTGCCCTTCACCAACCAGATCCGCACACTGCGCTTTCTTGCCGGCGAAATGACTCAGGCCGAGCTTGGCGAGCGCATTGGGGTCACGCGCCAGACGATTGCCGCGATCGAGGCGGGGAAATATTCCCCCTCGCTGGAGGCGGCGTTTCGGATTGCCGCCGTTTTCGGCAAACCGCTCGACGATGTGTTCCAGTGGCAGGGGAGCGAGGCCGCGCCCTAGCGCAGCCACCCGCGCGCTGCTGCCATCCGCGCCACCAGGAACGCGACAACGCCCATGACGACAATGAACAGCGGAAATGCCGCGCCCCCGACGAAACCCTTTACCGCGACCAAATCGGTTAGTCCGACAACATAGCCGAATTGAACCACCACCGCTGCCGTCGACAGCGCATAGAGCGCCGCGGCAATCCGCGCGCGCAGCAACAGCGCCAGCGCACCGGTCGCACCGCCGATCGTCGCGACGGCATAAACGATGTTGAACCAGCCGGGGAGCGATTGATAAAGCTTGCGGTCATAATCGGGCATCGCTGCCACGGCATCGGCGGTCATCGTCGCTTCGCTGTAAAAGGCCGCGAGCCCGGCCAGCGCCCACAGCATCAACGCCACGGCGACAACCCAATACCAGCGCGGCGGCTTCACAACGGCATCGGTCATCATCATCCCCTCCCCCTTTTCGGCGGGAGGATAGGCCAGGTCGCCGCTGCGCGCAAATCAGCGCGGGGTCACGCCGCCCCCGCTTCGTCCAGCGCCGCCTGCGCGCGTCGTTGCAGCCAAATGGCCAGCCCGTCCGCACCCGCCATCTGTTCGACTTCGTCCCGCGTCGCATCGCCAAAATTGACGATCGACACCATCCGGGGAAAGGCAAGCGCCGGGTGCGGCCGCTCGATCAGGGTGACGCTGTCGCCAGCCTGCATCTCTCCCTCTTGCACCACGCGGTAATACCAGCCCGACCGGCCGGAACGGACCAGCGCCTTGGGCATGGTGGCATCGCCAAATAACAGGCCAAATTTGAAACAGGGTTGACGCGGCTGGCAAATCTGGAGCCGGGCAGTGCCAATTTGATGGATGTCGCCGATGCACAGATCATCCTCTACCAACCCGGCAATCGTCAGGTTTTCCCCAAACGCGCCGGGGATCAGCCGCGCGGCATGTTCCGGGCGATCGCTTGCCCAAACCGGATAATGATCGGCCGAATAGGCATAGACCGCTTTGTCGGGGCCGCCATGCACGGTCAGGTCGGCGGTCTCGTCCCCGTTAAGCTGATGACCGCGCAGGGCAACAGGCCCTGCCACCGGCCGCTTGACGATACCGCTGGGAACACCCTGAGCCCCAAGCGGCGCGATTTTCCCGATCTGCAATGATGTCAGTATCGCCATGGCGTCCTGCTCCGTTCCCAAAACAGCCTGTGTCAGGCGACTTTCACGCCCTTCCAGAACGCGAAATAGCCCGTTATATTACTCGCCGCCGATTTGGGGTCGGGGTAATACCAGACCGCGTCGGCATTGCGCTCGCCCGCAACCACGATCGACTTATAGCTCGCCACGCCCTTCCACGGGCAGGTGGAGTGGGTGCTGCTGTCCTCCAACAACTCCATCCGCACCGCGTCGGGCGGGAAATAATGATTCCCCTCCACGACCAAAGTTGCATCCGATTGGGCGATGATCGTGTCGCGCCAGCTCGCGGTCACCATGCGATTTGCTCCTTTTGGGTCGGCACCGGGATATGGGGCGCGAGCGCGCCAATGCCAGAGGGGTTCAGCCGAATAAAGCGGCATAGTCGTCGGGCTTGAACCCGACACGCAAAGCGTCGCCCGCCTCCAGCACCGGCCGCTTGATGAGCGTGGGATTGGCGAGCATCAGCGCGATTGCCCGCCCCTCCGCCTGCGCGGCATCGGCCAGCCCGGCCTTTTCTTCATCGGGAAGCGACCGAAAGCTTGGCCCCGCCTTGTTCAGCAGCTTTGCCCAGCCGAGCACCGCCACCCAGCGCCGCAGCCGCGCTTCGTCAATCCCACCCGCACGGTAATCGTGGAACTGATGCGCCATCCCCTGCGCATCGAGCCAGGCGCGCGCCTTGCGCACGGTGTCGCAGGTTTTGAGGCCATATATCTTGATCGTCACTTTGGTTGATTTCCCTTGAGTAACTTCGGATGTCTTCGGAACGCGGTTTGATCCCGCCAAGCGTCGTTCGCTTGCTCCGTTGCGACCAGGATCGCAAGAAATGGTTCAGCGACGATCGGGATGTCGGGAGGCGCATCACCGGGCGCCCGATTTGAACAATCAGGCTTCATTCGCCAAATTTACATCGCGACCGAGGAAGTCGGCCCACACTTGTTGCCCGTTCGGCAAGCGCTTATCACTTGGCGATGGTTGTCGCTCTCCTGTGCCTCGCCCGCTCGCCGCTGGGCATTGTGTGACCGTCGCGGGGATCAGCTATGTCGCCGTGCGCCTCGGCGTGTTCGGCGCCGTGCTCGCCGCGATGATGATGGCGGAGGCTGCAAGCCCGCGCCGCCGCTTGCGGTTTGCGCGCATCATCCGCTGGCCAAGCAATATCGCGATGACGGTGCTGTCGTCTGTGCTCACCCCGCTTGTGGTGCCGGTGGCGGCGGTTGCCATAGCCGTTGTTGCCCAGGCGCACGGATGGGGCATCTTCAACCAAGTGACGCTGCCCGGCTGGGTCGGCGCGACGCTCGCGGTGATGCTCCTCGATCTGGCGATTTATGCGCAACACCGCCTTTTTCACGCCGTGCCCTGGCTGTGGCGGTTCCACCGGATGCACCATAGCGATCCAGATTTTGATGTAACGACGGCGCTGCGCTTTCACCCGGTGGAAATTTGGCTATCGGCGCTCGTCAAACTGGCGGCGGTCGGCGTTATCGGTGCGTCGCCGCTCGCGGTGCTGATTTTCGAGGTCGTGCTGAATGCGACCGCCATGTTCAACCACAGTAACACCGCGCTGCCGCGCTCGCTCGACCGCGCGCTGCGGCTGGTGCTGGTGACGCCCGACATGCACCGTGTCCATCATTCCGTGCTTGCGCGCGAGACGAACAGCAATTTCGGCTTTAACTTGCCGTGGTGGGACCGGCTGTTCGGCACCTATCGCGCACAGCCCGAGGCCGGGCATGATGGCATGGCAATCGGGCTGGGGACTTTTGACGCTGCACACGATCAGCGGCTCGACCGGTTGCTGATCCAGCCGGTCCGATAGTTTATGCACAAGGGGGGAATGATGACGAACGCCGACGCAGTACCTACACAGCCGCAACCAAACGCAGGCGGCGGCCTGGCGCGCCTGGCCCTGATCCTGAGCCTTGGCGGGGTTGGCCTCGCGCTCGGCGGGGCGCTGGGCAGTGGTTCGGGCAGTTTCAGCTTTCGCATCGGGCTGCTCATGCTCGTCATCGGCGTTGTGGTGAGTGTGGTCGGCGGGCTCGCCGCGATTGCGGCATTGGTGATGGGTCGGCGAGGCGGATGGGCGAAAAGCCGCATGGGACTGGCGGCGCTTGGCGCGGCGCTGCTTTTTGGCTCCTATTTCGCCACGCAGTTCATGGCGGCGATGCGCGTGCCGCCGATCCACGACGTCACCACCAATCTCGCCGACGTGCCGCAATTCACAGCGCTTGGCGTGCGCGCCGACAATCTGGCGAAAGTGCCGGGCCAGGGCGATCCCGCCTATGCCGGATTGACCCCGCAGGCGCGGTGGCAGGCCATTCACGCCAAGGCCTATGGCGACCTCGCGACGCTGCACCTGCCGCTTGACACGGCGAAGGCGATGGCGCGCGCCACCGCGCTGGTGCAAAACCGCGGCTGGGCGATTGCCAAGGTCGATGCGGCCAGCGGCACAATCGAGGCGACCGACACCTCAACCTTCTTCCGCTTCAAGGATGATATCATCATCCGGGTGCGGCCCGACGTGTCACCCGCCGGAGGCGTCATTATCGACATGCGGTCGATCAGCCGGGTTGGCGACAGTGACATCGGTGTCAATGCCAAACGAATCCGTGCCTTTTTGCACGACTTGGCGAAAGGTTGATCGCTTGACGTAACCTTTTGCGCTACTGTCACGAAGGGCTGGGCAACGCTATCGACAGATGACATGGAGATGTTCCGATGAGCACACGCCCCACGTTCCGCCGTAACCTTGCCCTGATCGGCGGTATTTCGTTTTTTGCTTTTGCAGCGCTTGCCCCGGCGGGCTTTGCGCAAAGCGCGGTCGACCAATCGGCCCTTGCCCGGTTCGACATGGCCAATATGGCCAGCCGTCAGGTGATCGATTATCGCGTGATCGACCAGGCCTTGGGATCGCTCGTCGTGGCCAATGGTGACAAGTCGGAGATCCGTTTCGAAGCGCTGAAGGGCGATGGCGAACGCGCGCTCGGCGAATTGGTGTCAGGCTTTGCCAGTGTCGATCCAACCGAGCTGAACGGCAATGAGCAGCTTGCTTATTGGCTTAATCTGCGGGCTATTCTGGTGCTGCGCGCATCGGCGCAAGCCTATCCGGGCCGCGGCGTTGACCAGCTCGTCCAGCCGGGCAGTGCGTTTTTCACCACCAAGGCTGTGACCGTGTCGGGCGTGTCATTGTCGATCGGCGATATCGACGCGATCATTACCAAGCGCGCGGCGGCCAATCCGAATGTCATCTATGGCCTCGTCCTGCCGGTGCGCGAAGCGCCCGCTTTCCCCAGCATTGCCTATCGCGGCAACACCGTAGTGAACGCACTGAATGACGCCGCGCGCAGCTTTATCAACCGGTCGGGCACGGTCCGCGCCAAGGCCGATACGGTGCAGGTGCCTCGCTTCCTGATCAACCATCGCCATTATCTCGGCGAAGATGACGCCGCGCTGATTGGTCATATCCGCGGGCTCGCATCGGCCAAGCTCGGGCAAAAGCTCGCGACGGCGACCAAGCTCGCGTCGGATGAACGCGTGAGCTTCAACTATTTCATTGAACGCAGCTTTGCCGATCGCGGGCCGGCCGCTGGCACTTTTGGCGGCGGGGAAGGCCGCGCTGCCGGCTCCTGATCTGCGCGTGGATGCGAGGATGATGCCGCGCCTGAACGGCCTGTTGGTCGCGGGCGCGGCGATTCCGCTTGCGACGGCAGCGTTTCTGGCGCTGATCGCGCCGCATTTCGTTTGGGACATTAAACTCGGCGACCGCCCGATCCTGATGCTCTGGGCGGGGATGGCCGTCGCGACCGTCACCTTCACCCTGTGGGCGTGGCGGGTGGCGCGAAAGCCCTCCGGATCGCAGCCAACGCGGTGGGTGGTCGCGATCATCCTTGGCGTCGGCCTGATCGCGCGTGCGCTGGTTCTGCCGACCACGCCGATCCTGGAGGATGATTTCTACCGCTACCAATGGGATGGTGCGGTGACGGCGGCGGGTCAAAACCCCTATCGCTATCCTCCCGCCCGGTTCGTCACCGCCCCCGCGATTGAGGGGTTGCTGGCGGCAACCGGCGTCAAGCCCACCCCCCCGCCGCCGGGCTACGAACCGCTCGCCAAGGCCGGGCGCGACACGTTATTGCGAGTCAATAATCCGCATGTTGCCACCATTTACCCGCCGCTGGCGCAATTGGGCTTTGCCGCCGGGCACACGCTGACCCCGTGGCGATTGACCGGGTGGAAGCTGGTGGTGCTGGCTGCGGAAATGCTCACCTTCACGCTGTTGATCGGGGCACTGCGCGCGGGGGCATTGCCGGTGATCTGGTCGGCCTTTTACTGGTGGCACCCGCTTGCGCTCAAGGAATTGACCAACAGCGCGCATATGGATGCGTTGCTGCTGCCGTTTCTCGCGGGCGCGCTATGGGCAGTGCTCGCGCAGCGCGCGCGACTGATCGCGCTGACGGTGGCGGGCGCGGCGGCAGTCAAGCTGTGGCCGCTGGTGATCTTGCCCGCGCTGCTCCGTCGCACTCGGGGCGCTGTAGTTCTCGGCATCGCGGCCGCAGTCGTGACGCTGGTGCTAATCGCGCCCCAGCTTGCCGCACTATCCGCCGATGCCGGACTGAACCGTTATGCGACCGATTGGCAGCGCAACGCGCTCGCCTTTCCCGCGCTGGTGGCGGTGTTCAGCCCGTTTGCGCATGATCCCGCCGCGATCGTGCGACTGGTGGTGGCAGCCATTATCATCGGCTGGGTCGTGCAGTGCTGGCGGCGCGACGCAGCCGCCCCGGCCGACCGCATCCGGGCAGCGGCGACCGCCGTGCTGCTGCTGATCCTGCTCAGCCCGACCGGCTATCCCTGGTATGTGTTATGGCTCGCGCCGTTTGCAGCGGTGCAGCCGCGCTTGCCGGTGCTGGTCATAATGGCGGCGGCCCCCGGCTATTATTTCGACTTTTGGGCGCAAATTCAGGACGAGCCCGACCGCTGGCGCTGGATTGCGCCGCTGCTATCGGCGGGGCCGGCATGGCTTGCGCTGGCGGTTGAGCGCTATCGGGGAGCGCAGCGGTGAGCGCGCCCATCATCGCTGTCGTTATTCCGGCGCGTAACGAGGCGCTCGCGCTGCCGCATGTGCTAGCCGCGATTCCGGCGCGGGTCGACCATGTGATTGTCGCTGACAATGGCTCCACCGATGGCAGCGCCGCCGTCGCGCGGGCGCACGGCGCGCGCACCGTCGATGTGCCGCAAGCGGGCTATGGCCGGGCGTGTCTGGCCGCGATTGCCGAGGCAGAGGCGTTGGGCGCCGACATCATCGTGTTTCTGGACGGCGACCATAGCGATTATCCCGAACAAATGCCGCAGCTGTTCGATCCGATCATTGCGGGCGACGCCGATATGGTGATCGGCTCGCGCACGCGCGGGCGGCGGACGGCGCGCGCGCTGACCCCGCAGCAGATTTTCGGCAATGCGCTTGCCTGTTGGCTGATCGCGCGGCTTTGGGGGTATCGCTACACCGATCTGGGGCCGTTTCGCGCCGTTCGCGCGTCCGCGCTGCGACAATTGGCGATGGTTGAGCAAACCTATGGCTGGACCGTCGAAATGCAGATTCGCGCGGTGCAGCACCGGCTGCGGATTATCGAAGTGCCGGTCGATTACCGCGCGCGGATCGGCAAGTCGAAAGTGTCGGGGACGGTGCGCGGTGTCGTGCTGGCGGGCTATTACATCCTCGCGATGATCGCCCGCGCCGCGCTCAGCCCGCCGCCTGCGTCGCGGGGCTAGGCGCCGCCTCGGGCCAATCGGATGCCGCCAGATGCGGCCAGCGCGCCAGATCCTCTGGCCGGTCGAGGTCGGCGAGCATCGCCAGCATCACCGGCGCCACCGCCTGCTCCCCCAATCGCGCCAGCGTTTCCACGAGCACCCGGTCGGTGCCCCAGGGCATTTCCTCAAACAGATATTCCGCAGGCGCTGGCAGGCCGATCAGATAATAGCCGCCATCCGCCGCCGGACCAATCACGACGCGCCCCGCCGCGACCGCTGCCGCCGCCTGATGCAGGTGATCAGCCGACAGGTCGGGAATGTCGGCGCCGATGATGATGGCGGGCGTCGCGACCCGCGCCATTCGCTCGCCCAGATCACCCCCGCCCTGATCGACAAAGGGCACCTTATCGCCCAGCCACTCGGCAAAGCGCGCCGCGCTCGCGCCCGTGCCATGGACCGCATGGGGCAGGCCGCTTGCCCGCACCGTCGCCAGCGTGCGCGCGACCAGCCGGGCGTGCAGTGCGGCTGCCGCATCGGGCGACAGCACCGGGTGTAGCCGCGTTTTCGTATGCCCCGGCGTCGGGAAGCGGGCGAACAGCGCGATCCGGGGCGCAGAGTCGCTCATGATGGTGCCCGCAATACGGCGCGCGCGGCCAGGCTGCGCTGCACCACCGTCAACAGGCACAGCCCCGAAAACACACTCGCCAACACCGGAAATCCGCTCGGCCACAGGCACATGGCGACGAAAAAGCCAATCGTCTCGCCCCCTTCGGCAAGACCGGTGTTATAGAAGAAGCTCTTTTCGCCATGCGCGCGCGTCTCCAGCCCGCGCTGTGCTGCCAGCACGGCAAATGCCAGAAAGCTGATCCCCGTCACGGTGAAACACGCGACCAGCACGACCGCGAACAACAGGTTCGCCGGATCGGCAAAGCCAAACCCCACCGGCA
>PNLG01000449.1 GCA_013822915.1 Sphingomonas sp.
TATGACCTGCTCGGCGGCAAGATGTCGCTGCCGCGTTCGCGTGGGCTTCGGGCGAGCGATGCCGATCTGCGCGCGCCGCTCAAAAGCGCGCGACACGGCTTTGTTTATTCGGACGCATGGGTCGATGATTCGCGGCTGACCCTGCTCAACGCGCTCGATGCGGCCGCCAATGGCGCGCAGATTGCGACGCGGACCGCGCTCCTCGCCGCCCGGCGTGCTGGGGAGGTGTGGCGCGCGACATTGTCGGACGGACGCGAAGTGACGGCGCGTGGGCTGGTGAATGCGGCGGGGCCATGGGTTGCGGACACGCTTGGCCTGCTCGGCGTCAACGCGCAAAGCGGCGTGCGGCTGATCAAGGGCAGCCATATCGTGGTGCCGAAATTGTTCGACGGCGACCACGCCTATATCCTGCAACAGCCCGATGGCCGGATCGTGTTCGCCATCCCCTATGAAGGGGAATTCACCGAAATCGGCACCACCGATGTGCCGGTGGAGCGCCCCGAGGACGCGGTGATCGACGCGGATGAAATCGCGTATCTGTGCGCCGCGGTGAACCGGCATTTCACCGCGCAGATTGCGCCCGGCGATGTGCGGTCGACCTGGTCTGGCGTGCGCCCGCTCTATGACGATGGCGCGAGCGAGGCAAAGGCTGTGACCCGCGATTATGTGCTGGAAGTTGACACCAACGGCCCGGTGCTGCTCAGCGTGTTCGGCGGCAAGATCACGACCGCGCGCCATCTGGCGGAGGAAGCGGTTGGCAAGATCGCGGGACCCCTGGGGTTCAGCGCAAAGCCTGTGACGCGCAGCCGCGCCTTTCCCGGCGGCGACACGGGCGATTTCGCGGCGTTTCTCGCCGATGTGCGCGCCCGCTGGCCGTTTTTGGGCGACGCGCGCAGCGAACGAATGGCGAGCGGCTATGGCACGATGCTGCGCGAAATGCTGCGCAGCATTCCGGATGAGGGTGCGATGGGCACGGCGTTCGGCGCTGGGCTGACCGAGGTTGAGGCACGCTGGATGCACGACCGCGAATGGGCGCGAAGCCCGCAGGATGCGCTGACCCGGCGGAGCAAATTGGGGCTTCACCTGACCGCGGACGAACGCGCCGCCTTTGAAAGCTGGTGGGCAAGCGCCTATCCTGCCTGAATGACCTATCACGTTGCCGCGCTGTACCGTTTTGCCCGTTTTGCCGATCCGGCCGCTTTGCGCGCCCCGATCGACGCACTGTGCCGCGCGCGAGGGATTAAGGGGACACTCTTGCTCGCGACTGAGGGGTTGAACGGCACGCTTGCCGGACCGGCCGAGGGGATTGTCGCGCTGATCACGCATCTGCGCGCGCTGCCCGGCTGTGCCGAGCTCGATGTGAAATACGCATCCGCCGCCGCCATGCCGTTTCACCGGCTGAAAATCCGCGTCAAGCGCGAGATTGTGACGATGGGCGTCGCCGTCGACCCGCTCGAAGGCGTTGGCACTTATGTCGATCCGGCGCAGTGGAATGCGCTCATCGACGATCCCGATACGGTCGTAATCGACACCCGCAATGATTATGAAGTCCGCATCGGCTCGTTCGCCCGCGCCGTCGACCCCGCGACTCGCGCGTTCAGCGACTTCCCCGGCTGGGCGGTCGCCAACCGGGATGCGCTGGCTGGCAAGAAGGTCGCGATGTTCTGCACCGGCGGCATTCGTTGCGAAAAGGCGACTGCTTTCCTGAAGGGAGAGGGAGTCGAGCAGGTTTTCCACCTGAAGGGCGGCATTTTGAGCTATCTGGAGCACATCCCCGCCGCTGAAAGCCGCTGGCATGGCGAGTGTTTCGTGTTCGACGAGCGGGTCGCGGTTGGCCACGGCCTTGCCCCCGGCACGCACAGCCTGTGCCGCGCATGCCGCATGCCGGTCAGCGACGCCGACCGCGCCTCGCCATTTTATGAGGAGGGGGTGGCCTGTCCCGCGTGCCACGCCGCGCGCACCCCCGAACAGCGCGCCAGCTATGCCGAACGCCACCGCCAGGCCAAGCTTGCCGCCGCCCGCGGGGAACCGCATGTGGGGGCAATCTTTGCCCCACCGGCCCGCCCCAGCGGCGCGTGAGCCAACACGTCAACCGCCGCGTCGTCATCTCCGGCTGTTCGGGCGGGGGCAAATCGACCTTGCTGGAGGTGCTGGCCGAACGCGGTTTTGCGACGATGGCCGAGCCGGGGCGGCGGGTGGTGCGCGACGAAATGGCGCAGGGGGGCACGGCCCTCCCCTGGGTCGACATGGCCGCCTTTGCCATCCGCGCGCTGGCACTGGCGCAGGCCGATCATGCGGCGGCGGCGGTGGCGCCCGATTGGGTGTTCTTCGACCGCGGGATCGTTGACGCCGCCGTCGCGCTGGCAGCGAGCGCGGATGCAGCGGTGCTGGCCCCGCTTGTCGCGGCTCGCCCCTATCACCCAGTGATGTTTCTGGCCCCGCCATGGCCCGAAATCTATGTGCGCGACGCCGAGCGTCCGAAGGATTTTGCCACCGCCGTGGCCGAGCATGAGCGGCTCGCCCGTGCCTATCCCACGCTTGGTTATCGTGTCGTCACGCTGCCGCGCGCGTCGCCCGAACAGCGCGCCGATTTCGTGCTCGCCACCCTCGCTGCGCGCCGTTAACGCGCCGCCAGTCTGAGCGCGACGCCCGGCACATCAGCACACCGCTCCATCACCCCGTCGATCATCGCGACCAGCCGGTCCCGCGCCTCAGCAATCCCCGTGGCCGTCGTGCCGCGATCGCGGGTCTCGACATTCAGATAAGTCAGGCCGTGCTGCACCGCATAGTTGGAGAGCGATCCGTCGCTGCGCGCAACTCGTTCAAACACGACATTAAATCCGCTGGCGACGAGCGCCGGGCCGCACCGCGCGGTCGTCGGTTGCTGTGTCGCGAGAAAGGGAACGAGCGCGACGCTATCCTCATCATCAAACGGCCAGCGGGGCGTAGGCGGCACGACCGGGTGCCAGCGCGCCGAACACAGCCGGACCGAAATATTGCCAGCCCCCGCCCCGCGCACGCCGCCGCATCCGGTCAGGCCGGGGTCAAAGCCAGGTTCGTTGGTGTGGAGCGCGACGATCATCCGCTGCTGCCCGGCCAGATCGGCGAGCACCGCGCCGACATAGCCGGGGTTGCGATCATCGAAATGGCGGTTGGGGTCGATCGGGCGGCCGCCGGTGAACCAATTGAACCGCGCGCTGTCATCATCATCGCGCGCGCCGCTATCGACGACAATCGCCACCCCGCCATAGCTGCGCAAAGCGACCAGCATCGCGGCAAAGGTCGCATTTTCATTGTCATGCGTGACCACCCATAGCGGGCCCACCGGTCGCGCAGGATTGACGATGCGGAACAAGCGCCAGCTCACCCGCCCCTCCTCAATCGCAAGGCGGGTGACGCTCAAGCCCTGCCAGATTGCGGGATCGCGGTGGCGGGCAAAATCATCATCGGCGATGGTCAGCGGGTCGATGCGCTCCACCGCAGGGCCTTGCGCAGCTAGCGCGTGAGTCAGTCCCAGCGCAATGCCCGGCACCGCCAGCCATTTCGCCCATCGCCTCAGATCGCGCTCGCGCCACACGCGGGTCAGGATGGCGCCAATCCGGCGCCGCCGCAATCGGGCGATTGCCGCACCCTGCCCCCGCTTCGTCCCCTGACGAGACGGCCGCGCGGGATCAGTAAGCGCGACCGACCAGCACCCGCTCCACCGCGGGCGCACCGGTGAAGATACACGCTCCATCGGCGGGTGCCGCATCCAGCGGGACGTTGCGCAGCGTCAGCTTGAGCGCTTTCAGCCGTTCGACCACCGCGTCAAGCGCGGCACCGCTCGGCTTTGCCCACTGGATTTCAAGCCAGCCGGGTTTGCTCTCACTCTCCGCGAAATAGCCTTCGAGCACGGCAAAATCGGCCACGTCGCGGCGGATATTCGCGTCCAGCCGCGCGCGGGCGTCGCGGTGGAGCGATGCCTGCACGTCGCTCAGCAAAGCGGCGGCACCGCCCACAAAATCACCGCGCGCCATGATCGCGGAATCGAGCTTGCCATCGTCGCGGTAGAGCCGGTCGCGGCGCACCACACTGACATTGCCGCCCGCGACGTCGCGCCCGCCGACTTCCACGATAACGGGCGCGCCCTTTTTCACCCAGCCCCAGCGCTTGGTCGCGGCTTTCACCGGCTTGGCGTCGAGCAGCGCGCGCACCGGCTCGCCAAAGGCCGACAGCGCGGCCAGCTCGGCCTGAAGCGTGCGGCAATAGTCCATCACCGCCGCATCCTCGGGCGCGTCGCGCAGCATCGGCACGATCACGATCTGCCACGGCGCGACGCGCGGCGGCACGCGCAAGCCATCATCATCACCATGGACCATGATGAGCCCGCCGATCATCCGCGTCGACATGCCCCAGCTTGTCGTTTGCGCGAGTTCCAGCCCGCCCTCGGCATTTTGGAAGCGGATATTCTGCGCGGCCGAAAAATTGGTGCCGAGAAAATGCGATGTGCCCGCTTGCAGCGCTTTGCCGTCCTGCATCATCGCTTCGATGGAATAAGTGGCGACGGCACCCGGAAACCGCTCATTTTCGGGCTTCTCCCCCGCCACCACCGGGAGCGCGACCACGTCCTCGGCAAAGCTGCGATACACTTCGAGCATTTTGAGCGTTTCGGCGCGCGCCTCCGCCTCGCTCGCATGCGCGGTATGCCCCTCTTGCCACAGGAATTCGGTGGTGCGCAGGAACATGCGCGTGCGCATTTCCCACCGCACGACATTGGCCCATTGGTTGATGAGGACCGGCAGATCGCGCCAGCTTTGCACCCAGCGGGCAAAGGCGGTGCCGATCACCGTTTCCGATGTCGGCCGCACCACCAGCGGTTCCTCCAGCTTTGCCGACGGATCGGGCACTAGCCCGCCCTTGCCATCCGCGATCAGCCGGTGGTGCGTGACGACCGCCATTTCTTTAGCAAAGCCATCGACATGTTCGGCTTCCTTTTCGAAATAGGACAGCGGGATGAATAGCGGGAAATAGCAGTTTTCATGCCCTGTCGCCTTGATCCGGTCATCGAGCAGGCGCTGGATCCGCTCCCAAATGCCATAGCCCCAGGGCCGGATGACCATGCACCCGCGCACCCCCGATTCCTCGGCCAGATCAGCCTCGGTGATGACGGATTGATACCATTGCGCAAAATCGGCGTCGCGCGTGACGGACAGGGCATGCTTGATCATGGCATGGTCGATTAGCGGGACTTTGCGCCCGCGTCACCCCGGGCTTGTTCACGACCGCAACATCCCGCATGGCCATCATATGGACAAACCTGCTCCCGACCGCGTGATGCTGGCGATTGTGCTGCGGCTCACGGCGGTGCTTGCCTTTGGGGTCATGGGCGTGTTGATCAAGCTGGCTGAGGCGGGCGGCGCGCATCTGGCGGAGACGATGTTCTTCCGTCAGCTTTTTGCCCTGGTGCCAGTGACTCTGTGGATCAGCGCGGGACCTGGCCTGCCGAGCATTCGCACCAGCCGGATCGGTGCCCATATGCTGCGCGCAGGCTTGGGGCTGGTGTCGATGTCGTTCGTCTTTGGGACCATTTTGCTGCTGCCCTTGGCCGAATCCACAACGTTGCAGTTCACGCTCCCGATCTGGGCGACCATTTTGGGGGCAGTCTTGCTGCGCGAACCCGTCGGCTGGCACCGCTGGGGGGCGGTGATCCTGGGATTTGTCGGCGTGCTGATCATCACCCAGCCGGGTGCAGGCATGGCCGGTTGGGGCATCGCCACTGGCCTGATGGGGGCGCTGCTCTCCGCTGGCATCTCGATCCTGCTGCGCCAGATCGGCAAGACGGAAGGGGCAGCGACCACGGTGTTCTGGTTTTCTGTGCTGTCGGTGCCGCCAACGGCGATCGCCTTTGCCCTGACCGCGAACCCCCACCCCGCCCAGACATGGGTGCTGCTGGCGCTGGTGGGCATTTGTGGCGGCATCGCGCAGATGCTGATGACCGCCTCGCTAAAGCTTGGTCCAGTATCGCTGGTGGTGCCGATGGATTACACCGGGTTGGTGTGGGCGACGCTGTTTGGCTGGGTGCTGTTTGACGTGTTGCCGGGCTGGTCGACCTGGCTCGGCGCGCCCTTCGTCATTGGGTCGGGGCTCTACATCGTGTGGCGCGAGCATGTTCGCCGACGCGGGGAGACGACGCAAGCCATCGCCTGAACCTCAGGCGCGGCGATACACTAGCAACAAGTTATTGGCGGGCATTTCAACGATCTGCGCCAGCGCAAACCCTGCCGCCGCCGCTGTCACATCCCCCACCGCGCGCAGGCCCCAGCGCGGATCGCGGCTTTTGAGCGACACATCAAACGCTTCATTGCTTTCCGCGGTTGGCACGCCCGCGCGGCGATAGGGGCCATACAGGATCAGCGGCGCGCCAGCCGCCAACAGCCGCCGCGCCCCCGCGATCAGTCCCAGCGTCGCTTCCCACGGCGCGATATGGACCATGTTGATGCACAACACCGCATCGGCCGCCGCCACTGGCCAGCGATCCGCGGCTGCATCGATCATCAGTGGCGACCGCACGTTGGGAAGCCCCGCGCTCCACGCCGCAATCGACGCAAGCGCGGCGGCATCGGGATCGCTCGGCTGCCACTCGATCGCCTGAAATTCCTCGGCGAAATAGGCGGCATGCTCACCGCTGCCGCTCGCGATTTCGAGCACCAGACCCGCCGGCGGCAAGATACCGCGCAACACCTCTGCAATGGCGCCGCGATTGCGGAGCGTGGCGGGTGCGTGCTTTTTTACATCGCCGGTGTCTTCGGCAACAATCCACGGTGTCGGGTCGGCCATGTCGGTCTCGCTTTGCGCGCCATTGCGCGGTATAACACCACAAACCCAGTGCATCGGGGAAATGACAATGTCGAGCAAGGATCGTGGCGCCGCGATCAGTTTTCCACCGCCGCTCGTCTATCTCGGGCTGTGGTTGGCGGGGCTGGCGATTGAACGGTTCGTTACCCTGCCCCGGCTCGGCCTGCCCTGGCCGCTTGGCGCGGGCTTGGCAGCGGCGGGGCTGGCGCTGATCGCCGCTGCGATTGGCCTGTTCCGGCGGCGCGGCGAAAATCCTGAACCCTGGACGCCGACCAACGCGATTGTCGACACCGGCATTTACGGCTGGACCCGCAATCCGATGTATATGGGCATGGCGATCGTGCATCTGGGGCTGGCGCTGGCGTTTGACAGTGTCGCCGCGCTCACGCTGCTCCCCGTGGCAATGGCGATCATCCAGACGCAGGTGATCGCGCGCGAGGAAGCCTATCTGCGCGAGAAATTCGGCACTGCCTACACCGATTATTGCGGCCGCGTGCGCCGCTGGCTCTAACCCCCGCGCGCCTCGGCCAGGATCGCGCGCGCACGCCGCCACAGCATCAGCCGCTGCATCGTCAGCAAGCCGAACGTCGCGACAATCAACGCATCGGCGATCAGCACCGGGCCGACCGATCCCGCCCCGGCGCCATAGTGCCGCACGGAAAAGCGAATCGCGATGATAAGCAGGATGAACAACATCGCAAGCGGCGATTCGCGCTGGCTCAACCGGTGCGTTTCGGGGTCGAGCGTCACCGCAACCCAGCGCGCCCGCACCCAGCCGAGCAGCGCCCCCAGCGCCAGCGCGACGGCGCACACGACCCAGCCGATACCTCGTGGCGGCGCGGCATAGAGCAAAGTCCCCGCCAGCGACCCGACCAGCACCGGCACTACCCATAGCCAGCCCAGCCGCAACCGCCGCCCGCGCTGCATCCGCCGAAACCGCATCGCCAGCACAAAGGCGATAAACGCGATCAGGAAAATCGTGCCAACGAGGCCGTTCGGCTGTGCCGGATCGGTCATGCGACGGCCCGGCGCCCCAGCCCAAAGCCGCGCGTCAGCAACAGGTGCAAAAACAACCCCGCCGGGCCAGCGAAAAAGGTCAGGAGCAAAACCGGCGCCTGCACCAGCCGCCCGATGCGCCGCGCGTCGGCATCCTGCGCAATCCACAGCCCGGCGAACAGATCAAGCGCAAGATAATGCGTCCACCCCGCCACGACCCCGCCATCGCTCGCAAAAATCGCGCGGACACCGGCGATGGTCGAAAAATCGGGCGCGGCCCCGCGCGGCTCGCCAAAGCCGATCGTCAGCGCGATGGCCACCAGTCCCACGTAAAACAGGCTCAGCCCGCCCGCGCCGATCACCCGCAGCCCCCCGATCATCCCCGCGGGGCGCGGCGCCAGGATCAACACCAGCCACAGCAGCAGCGCGGCGCTGTTGACAACCTGAAACGTCGCGCCCCAGTTCACCCTATTCGGCTGCCACGGGCAGGTCGGGCGCTTTCCACGTCAGCACCGGCTTGCGCGCTGCTTGCGTTTCGTCGAGCCGGGCGCGCGGCGCATAATGCGGCGCCGATTTCAGCGCCGGATCGCCCGCCTTTGCCCGCGCCGCCACGCTGCGTAACGCGCCGATAAACTGATCGAGCGCCGCCTTGCCCTCGGTCTCGGTCGGCTCGACCAGCATCGCGCCGTGCACGACGAGCGGGAAATACACCGTCATCGGGTGAAACCCCTCATCAATCAGCCCCTTGGCGATGTCGAGCGTGGTAAAGCCGTCGGCCATACCATTGTCGCTGAACAATGCCTCATGCATGCACGGCCCGCCATGCGCGAACGGCGCGTCGAGCACATCCTCCAGACTGCGCAGCACATAATTGGCGTTCAGCACCGCGTCCTCCGCCACCTGACGCAAGCCATCGGCGCCGTGGCTGAGGATATAGGTCAGCGCGCGGGTGAACATCCCCATTTGCCCGTGAAATGCGGTCATCCGGCCAAAACTGTCGGGATGGCGGTCGCCGACCGTCTCCTCTTCCACCAGCGTGATATGCCCATCGGCATAGCGTTCGGTGAACGGCAGCGGCCCGAACGGTGACAGCGCTTCGGACAGCACCACCGGGCCAGAGCCCGGCCCGCCGCCCCCATGAGGGGTGGAGAATGTCTTGTGCAGGTTGATGTGCATCGCATCGACGCCGAGATCGCCGGGCCGCACCCGGCCGACAATCGCGTTGAAATTCGCGCCATCGCAATAGACATAGCCGCCTGCCGCGTGCACCGCGTCCGAAATTTCCTTCAGGTCGCGCTCGAACAACCCGCAGGTATTGGGGTTGGTGATCATGACGCCGGCGACATCGGGGCCGAGCCGGGCTTTCAGTGCGGCGGTGTCGACCCGGCCCTCGGGCGTGGCGGGGATATCCTCCACCGCAAAGCCTGCAAAGGCGGCGGTCGCCGGGTTGGTGCCATGCGCCGATTCGGGGACCAGAATAACCTTGCGATTGCCCTCGCCCCGCGCCTCAAGCGCGGCCTTGATGCACAAAATGCCGCAGAGTTCGCCATGCGCA
>PNLG01000151.1 GCA_013822915.1 Sphingomonas sp.
ATGCCGCTCCATTTGCGCGACAATGGGGGCGAGCGGCCGGTCGACCATTTCATAAACCCGCGTCGCCCCTTCACTCGCCAGCCGCAGCTTGAAGCGCTGCCACAGCCGCAGCGTGACATCCGCATCCTCGGCGGCATAGCGCGTCGCGGTTTTCAGGTCGATTTCGGCAAAGCCGCGCTGGCTTTTGCCGGTCCCGACCACATCCTTGAACGCAATGCATTTGTGGCCCAGATGTGCGAGTGCCAGCTCGTCCATGCCGTGGCCGTGCAGGCCGGCATCAAGGTCAAAGCTCATCAGGATCGTGTCGTCGAACGGCGCGACATCAATGCCCAGTCGCCCCAGCACGATCATGTCATATTTGAGGTTATGGCCGATTTTGAGCACGCCGGGCGCCTCCAGCAGCGGCTTCAGCCGGGCAAGCACAATGCCTGTCTCGATCTGCTCGGGCTTTTCCGCGAACATGTCGGTCCCGCCATGCGCGAGCGGAATGTAGCAGGCGACGTTGGGCGCGAGCGCGAGGCTGATCCCGACGAGCGACGCTTGCGTCGCGTCGATCCCGGTCGTTTCGGTGTCGACCGCGATCCAACCCTGATGATGGCCCTGCGCGATCCAGCGGTCGAGCGCGTCGAGCGTCGTCACGGTTTCATATCCGTCGAGATTGATTGCCGCCGCCTCAGCAGACGCTGCATCACCCGGTGGCGTGGACGGCACATCGGCGGGCGCGGACGCCGACAGCTTCGCCAGCAGTGAGCGAAAGCCGTGATGGTCAAGGAACGCCCGCAGCGGCGCGTCCGGTATCCCTTTCAGCACGAGCGCGTCGAGCGGCTCGGCCAGCGGCGCGTCATCTTTCAGCGTCACGAGCACCCGGCTGAGCCGCGCCATCTCGGCATGGTCGATAAGGTTGTCGCGCAGCTTGCCCGGCTTCATCGCGGGCGCGGCGGCCAGCACTCCCTCCAGATCGCCATGTTCGAGGATCAGCTTCGCCGCAGTCTTTGGCCCCACGCCAGGGACGCCCGGTACATTGTCGACGCTATCGCCCATCAGCGCGAGCACATCGCCCAGCCGGTCCGGCCCGACGCCGAACTTTTCCAGCACATGCGCCGCGCCCAGCCGCCGGTTGTTCATCGTGTCATACAGGTCGAGGCCCGGGGTGATGAGCTGCATCAAATCCTTGTCGGACGAGACGATTGTCACCGACCATCCCCGCGCGAGCGCGGCCTTGGCATAGCTCGCGATAATGTCGTCGGCTTCGAGCCCCGCTTCCTCGATACAGGGCAGGCTGAACGCGCGGGTCGCGTCGCGGATCATCGGGAATTGGGGCACCAGATCCTCGGGCGCGGGCGGGCGCTGGGCCTTATACTGCTTATACATCTCGTTGCGGAATGAATGGCTGCCCTTGTCGAGCACGACCGCCATATGGGTTGGCCCATCGGCCTGGTTCAGCTCGTCTACGAGCTTCCACAGCATCGCGGTATAGCCGTAAACCGCGCCCACCGGCTCGCCATGCTTGTTGGTCAGCGGCGGCAGCCGGTGATAGGCGCGAAAGATATAGCCGGAGCCGTCGACCAAATAGAGATGGGGCATCGCGCTTCGATAGCCCAAGCGCCGCCGGTGACAAAGCGCAACTTAGGGGGCGGCCGCAGCGGCGGGGCGCGGGTCTGCGTTAGAGGTGAGTCGCGATGACGCTGGCGACCACTGCCTGCATTAACGCCTGACGCTCGCGGACCGGACGCGCGGTGTCGCCGATCATCACGGCAATCGCATAGGACCGGCCATCGGGTGCGGTCAGGATGCCGACATCATTATAGCCCGCCGTCCGCCCGGCCAGATCCTGACCCGTCCCGGTTTTGTGCCCGAACCGCCAGCCGGTCGGCACCGCGCCCGCCAGCCGCTGCTTGCCGGTTTTCGATGATTCCATCGTGTCGATCAGATAGCGGGTCGATGTGGCGGACAAGATCGCCCCACGCTTGAGCTTGGCCAGCGCGTCGGCAATCGCCACGGGCGCGGCACCATCAGGCGGGTCGGCGACATAGGCCTGATAGGCCTTGACGCGCGTGTCGATCGGCAAGCTTGCCCGCGCGCGGATAAAGCCGTTACCAGTCGCAAATTCGGGTTGCCAGGCAAGGCCTGCCGTCTGGCTCTGCAACAACCGCTCGCCGGGGCCGAATTTGATACTGCCCAGCCCCTTGCGGTGGATGAAATCGCGCACCACCGGCGGCCCGCCGATAAAGCGTAGCAGCCGGTCATTGGCGGTATTGTCGCTCTGCGTCAGCGATCGTTGCAGCAATTCGCCGACTGTCGCCTGATACCCGTCGCCCCGCACCATCGCGGCGATCGGCTGATGAAAAAGCGTTAGGTCTTCGCGCGTCACCTTGACCGGATCGTCGAGCCGCGCCCGCCCCTGATCAACCGCGTCGAGCACGGCCATCGCCACCCACAGCTTGCTCACGCTTTGCTGCGGCAGGGCAATGTCGCCATTGGTGGCCACTTGCCAGTCCCGGTCGATGCTGCGCACCGCAATCCCGAGCTTGCCGTCGAAGCCGCGCGCAAGCTCGTTCACCGCCGCGACTAGTGCGGCGGGGGCCGCGGGCGGTACCGGGCGGGATGGAGCGGCTTTGGGCGCAGCGATGCTGAACCCCGGAATCGGAACTGGCGCGGCGGCGCGGGTGATCTGCGGCGCCTGTGTCGTCTGGCACCCGGCAAGCACGGCAATCGCGACAGCCGCGCCAAACAGCGCGCGGTGATGCACCGCGTTAACCTTCTCTTTGCGATTCAACGGGATGGAGGACATTGGCTATGCAGCATGACGGCGAGTTTTCAACAAGGGGATAGGACACTCCCGCTCGGTGCGACGAAACCCCCGAAAACTGCGACAAAGCGTTGTGTCGCGCGCGCCGACCTAGGGGAACAGCACCGTGTCCACGGCCTGTGGCAGCAAATCCGGGTAATCGAGCGTATAGTGCAGCCCCCGGCTCTCTTTGCGGGCTAGCGCGCACCGCACGATCAGATCGGCGGTCTGGAGCAGATTGCGCAGTTCGATCAGGTCGGGCGTCACCCGGAAATGGCCGTAATAATCGCCCACCTCCTCGGTCAGCATGCGGATGCGGTGCTGCGCGCGCTCCAGCCTTTTGGTGGTGCGCACAATGCCGACATAATTCCACATGAAGCGGCGGATTTCGGTCCAGTTCTGCTTGATAACGACTTCCTCGTCCGAATCCTCCACCCGGCTTTCGTCCCAGGCGCGGATCGCGGGCGGCGGCGGCAGATCGTCCCAATGCGCGGTGATGTGGCGGGCGACACTTTCGCCGATGACGAAACATTCGAGCAGCGAATTGGACGCCAGCCGATTGGCGCCGTGCAGCCCGCTCTCGCTGCACTCACCCGCGGCGTAAAGCCCCGGCAGGTCGGTGCGCCCGTCACGGTCGACCACGATCCCGCCACAGGTATAATGTTGCGCGGGTACCACCGGAATCGGATCGACCGTCATGTCGATGCCCAGCCCCAACAGCTTGTCATGGATGGTCGGGAAATGGTCGCGGACGAAATCGGCGCCCTTATGGCTGATGTCGAGATGGACATAGTCCAGGCCCAGCCGCTTGATCTCATGGTCGATCGCGCGCGCGACGATATCGCGCGGGGCCAATTCCTCGCGCGGATCAAAATCGGGCATGAAGCGATAGCCGCTTTCGGGAAGCAGCAAATGCCCGCCCTCGCCGCGCACGGCCTCAGTAATCAGGAAATTCTTGACGTCGAGATTATAGAGGCAGGTCGGGTGGAATTGCATGAATTCCATATTGGCGACGCGCGCCCCCGCCCGCCACGCCATCGCAATCCCGTCGCCCGTCGCGCCGCGTGGAGCGGTGGAATAAAGATAGGTCCGCCCCGCCCCCCCCGTCGCCAGCAGCGTCGCGCGCGCTGTGAACAGCTCAACCCTCCCGGTGCTGCGGTTGACGGCATAGACGCCCCAGACATGGCCCGATCCCGAATAGCGTTCCTCATGCTTGCCGGTCGCAAGGTCGATCGCGACCCTATCGGGCACCAGCGTGATGTTCGGGTGGATTTCGGCGGCGTGCTGCAACGCTTCCTGCACCGCCCAGCCGGTCGCGTCATTGACATGGACGATGCGGCGATGGCTGTGCCCGCCCTCGCGCGTCAGGTGGAGCGTGTTGCCATCCATGTTGAACGGCACGCCTAGTTCGACCAGCCGGGCAATGGCGCGCGGCGCCCCCTCTACCACAAATTCAACCGTGGCGCGGTCGTTCAGCCCGGCGCCTGCCACCATCGTGTCGTCGATATGGCTGTCAAAGGTGTCGCCATCCTCCAGCACAGCGGCAATCCCCCCCTGCGCCCAGGCGGTCGACCCCTCGTTCAACCGTCCCTTGGCCAGCACGGTCACCTTGAACTGATCGGCCAGGTTGAGCGCAGCGGTGAGGCCAGCGGCACCGGAGCCGATGATGAGGATGTCGGTGGTGTGGCTCACTTGCGAAGCCCCTCCCCTTCAGGGGAGGGGTTGGGGTGGGGAAGTCGCCACGCAGTCCTCTGCTCGAGTCCCATGCTCATTTTCAGAATCGCCTCCAACACACCGTCTATGTTCGCCATCACTTCCGCGTTGGTGACCCGCAGCGTAGCAAATCCGATCGCGCGCGCGGCATAATCGCGCGCCCGGTCGACGTCTGGGTCGTGCGTATCGCCGTCTACTTCGACAATCAAACCAATCGAAGGGCAGAAGAAGTCGACGATGCGAGTGCCGATTACGGACTGTCTTCGGAACTTGAGCCCGCCGAGTTGGGTATTTGAAAGATGCCGCCAGAGCAGCTTTTCGGGCTCGGTGGGATTGTCTCGCATTTCTCGCGCGCGCTCGGCCAAGCTCAACTGGCGCCCCCCACCCCAACCCCTCCCCTGAAGGGGAGGGATTTCCGACGTGGCTTACACATTGACCCCCCGCGTCAGATTGAGGAACACATCCTCCAGATCGGCTTCCCGGGTCGAGACGTCGACGATGCCGTAGCCGCTCGCCTGCACCGCGGCGAGCACTTGGCCCGCATTCACCCGGTCCTTTTGATAGGTGATCGACAGCACGCGATCCCCCTTCAGCTCGATCTTGTGGAACACGGCATCACGCGGGGCGACAGCGACGTCGCGGTCGACCGTCACTTCGACCAGCTTTTCGGTCGCCATGCCGACCAGCGTGCGCGTCGGTTCGTTGGCGATCAGCTTGCCGTGGTTGATGATCGCGATCCGGTCGCAAAGCTCCTCGGCTTCCTCCAGATAATGCGTCGTCAGCACCACGGTCACGCCGCCTGCGTTCAGCTCGCGGACATAGGCCCAAAGCTGTTGGCGCAGTTGAATATCAACGCCGGCCGTCGGTTCGTCGAGCACCAGCACCGGCGGCGTGTGGACCATCGCTTTGGCGACCATCAGCCGCCGCTTCATGCCGCCCGACAGCGTGCGCGAATAGGCGCGCGCCTTATCCTCCAGATGCACGGCGCGCAGCAGCTCCATCGACCGGCGATCGCGCTTGGGCACGCCGTAGAGCCCGGCCTGAATCTCAAGCGTTTCGAAGGGCGTGAAGAATGGGTCGAACAGAATTTCCTGATTGACGATCCCGATCGATGCTTTGGCGTTGCGCGGATGCGCGTCGATGTCAAAGCCCCAGATTGACGCCGTGCCGCCTGTTTTGTTGACGAGGCCCGCCAGGATGTTGATCAGCGTCGATTTGCCCGCGCCATTGGGGCCGAGCAGCCCGAAGATTTGGCCGCGCGGCACGTCGAAACTGACATCGTCCAGCGCGCGCTTGCCGCCGGCATAGGTCTTGCTCAGATGATTGATGGAAATTGCGGGCTCGGTCATAGTAATTTGCTTAGGCCGATGGCAGAGCGCCGCCAATGGCTTTTGTGGAACGTATCCTATTGCCGCGTCAAACTGGTGCGGTTGCGCACCAGCCAAGTCTCGCCCGTGTCATCAAGGAAATCGACTTCCTTCACCGTCACCATGGTCGCCCCGTCGCGGCGGGTGGTTTCGCGAATGCGCGCCGGGCGGTCATCGTCGCGGCCGTCGCGCACTTCCTCGATCGTCCAGCGGTCCGCCGCGTCGGCCCGGGTCAGCCGCAGCGTTGTGGTGATCAGCTCCGCCTCGCGGCCCTTGCGCAGGCTGACGCTCTGTTCGCGGTTGGTGGCGGGGTCGAACAGTGCCGCCGTCGTGATGGTGACGATGCCGGTCTTTGGCCCATCGTCGAAATCGGCACGGCGGATCAGCGTGAGGCCGTCGCGCATCATCTCTACCCGCACCGTCACGGGGAGGCCAAACCAGCGATCGGCCTGATAATCGCGATATTCGAGCTTGCCCGTCCACGCCCCGGCAAGCCCTGCCCGAATGCTGGTGAGCGTGACGGGTGCGCTGGCCGCCGGGGTCTCAGCGGCGGGCACCGCAGCAGCGGCAAGGAGCAGGGCCAAGAGCGTAAGTGTCATCGCGCGCGATCCCATGTTGCTGAACGTGGCGGCGATTGCTATCGGATGGAGCATGATCCCGCCACCCGAAACGACCCGCGTTACTAGCCCTCGCGTCGCCTGCGACGGGGCGCATGCGGGGATTCCGGCGTCACTTGGCCATCCGCGCGTGTTTCTGGAGATTGATGAGCGCGGGTTTGTTGACTGCGGCTATTGCGACCGGCGCTTTGTATTGGCAGGGGGCGCTGCCGACATCGCCGCTGGCGCTGACGCCTGAGCTGCTTATAGTGCGCGGATGACCGAGCACCCCGACCCCCGCGCCTTTCTCTACACCGCAGACCTCGATCCCGCCGCCGCGCAAGCGCTGACCGCGCGGGCGCTGGCGCGCGCCGATGATGGCGAGCTCTACCTCCAGTACAAAAAGTCCGAAGCCTTCGGCTTTGACGATGGGCGGCTGAAAACCGCGAGTTTCGACACCCATTCGGGCTTTGGCCTGCGCGCGGTATCGGGGGAGACGACCGCCTTTGCCCATGCCAATGAGCTGAGCGCTGCCGCGATTGGCCGCGCTGCGGAGACGATGGCGCTCATCGACCCGTCGTCGGCTGCAAAAGCGCCGCCGCCGCGCGCCACCAACCGTCACCTCTACACCGCCGCCGATCCGCTCGACCTGATGCCGTTTGCCGACAAGGTGGCGCTTTGCCAGACGATTGATGCCGCCGCGCGCGCCCGCGACCCCCGGGTGGTGCAGGTGTCGGTCGCGCTGTCGGGCTCGTGGAGCGTCGTTGAAATCATGCGCGCCGACGGCTTTGTCGCAACCGACATCCGCCCGCTGGTGCGGCTCAACGTGTCGATCGTGGCGGAGGTAAATGGGCGGCGCGAGACGGGCAGCTTCGGGATTGGTGGGCGCTATCTTTATGATCAGGTCACATCGCCTGCTGTTTGGAACCGCGCGATCGACGAAGCGCTGGCTCAGGCGCTGGTCAATCTGGAGTCGGTCGCGGCGCCCGCTGGCGAAATGACCGTGCTGCTCGGCCCCGGCTGGCCCGGCATTCTGCTCCACGAAGCGATCGGGCACGGGCTGGAGGGCGATTTCAACCGCAAGGGCACCAGCGCGTTTTCGGGCCGCATCGGCGAGCGCGTCGCCGCCCCCGGCGTGACCGTGGTTGATGACGGGTCGCTCCACGACCGGCGCGGGTCGCTGTCGATCGATGATGAGGGCACGCCAACACAGGAAAATATCCTGATCGAGGACGGCATTCTGAAGGGCTATATTCAGGACCGGCTGAACGCGCGGCTGATGGGGGTGGCGCCGACGGGCAATGGGCGGCGCGAAAGCTTTGCCCATGCCCCCATGCCGCGGATGACCAACACGTTCATGCGCGGTGGGCGCGACAATCCGGCCGAGCTGCTCGCGCGCGTCAAAAAGGGGATTTTCGCCAAATCCTTTGGCGGCGGCCAGGTCGATATCGTGTCGGGCAAGTTCGTCTTTTCCTGCACCGAGGCTTACCGCGTCGAAAATGGCCGTATCGGCGCCCCGATCAAGGGCGCGACGCTGATCGGCGACGGACCAAGCGTGCTGACCCGCGTAATCGGGATTGGCGACGACTTCGCGCTCGACGAAGGGGTCGGCATGTGTGGCAAGGGCGGGCAGAGCGTGCCGGCCGGCGTCGGCCAGCCGACCCTGCTGGTCGATGGGCTGACCGTCGGCGGAACCGAGGTTTAGGCAGCCAAGGAGCGCGCACGCTGTGTCCGAGTTCTTCACCGCTCTCAACGACGACCACTGCGCCTTTATCGCGGCTCAGCCGGTGTTTTTCGTCGCGACCGCGGCGGAAGACGCGCGGATCAACCTGTCCCCCAAGGGGATGGATGTTTTCCGGGTGCTGGGGCCAAACCGCGTTGCTTATCTCGACCTGGGCGGGTCGGGGAATGAGACGCAGGCGCATTTGGCCGCCGATGGCCGCATCACCATCATGTTCTGCGCGTTTGATAGCCCCGCGCTGATCCTGCGGCTTTATGGGCGCGGGGCGTATGCGCTGGCGGGCACGGCCGATTATGAGGCGCTGGCCGGACACTTCCCGCGCTTGCCCGGCGCGCGCCAGATTTTTGACGTCACGGTCGATAGTTTGCAGACGAGCTGTGGCTGGGGCGTGCCCTATATGAACTTCGATCGCGAGCGCAAAACGCTGGCCAAATTCCACGCGCAACAAGATCCCACCGAGCGCCTCGCGCGGATTGCGACGCGCAACCGCAGCATCGATGGCCTGCCCGTCACCGTGCAGACCGTCATGCCGACCTGGGATGACTGACCCCGTGGCGCTGGCGGAACTTGGGCGATTTTCGAAGAACGAAGCCAATATCCTGATCGGTGCGCTCGACGCGCAGGGGATTGGCGCGGTCGCATTTGATGAGGGCGCCAGCATCGCCGATGGCAGCCAGTTTTTCATCCCCGTGCGCGTGATGGTCGATACCGATGATCTGGCCGACGCGCAGGCAATTGTCGCAGCGGCGGCCCGCTGATCTTGCCTAAAATTTAGGCAGCTTTTCGCAATTGCACAAAATTGCGCCGTTCGCTTTGGCAAAGCGGCGTGCAATCTGCCCATGTTAACACAATATTACGATTGGCACGAGGCTTGCGTGGAATTCCCCTGTGGCAACAGCCGGGGGACGAATGTGAAGCTTGTCATCGCGATTATCAAACCGTTCAAGCTCGACGAAGTGCGCGAGGCGCTGACCGCGATTGGCGCGGCGGGCATGACGGTCAGCGAAGTGCGCGGCTTTGGTCGG
>PNLG01000049.1 GCA_013822915.1 Sphingomonas sp.
CCCCGCTGGAAGGCGCGCCCATTACGCCGGGAAGCAGGCGAATGCAAGCGTCAAGCAGCACCAGTGCGCCGATTTCACCCCCTGACAGCACATAATCACCGATCGAGACGGGCTCGATGGCGCGCGCGTCGAACAATCGCTCGTCAAACCCCTCAAACCGGCCGCAAATGATGATCGCCCCCGGCCCCGTTGCCAGCGTGCGGATGCGCGCTTGCGTGAGTGGCCGCCCGCGCGGCGTCATCGCCAGCACGGGCCGCGCGTCGGCGACGCTGTCGAGCGCCGCCGCCACGACATCGGCGCGCAGCACCATGCCCGCACCGCCGCCTGCGGGCGTGTCATCGACGGTGCGATGCTTGTCGGCAGCAAAGTCGCGGATGTTGACGGCGTCGCACGACCATTTCCCCTCCGCCAGCGCCCGTCCCGCAATGGACTGGCCCAACGGTCCGGGAAACATGTCAGGATAGAGGGTCAGGATGGTGGCGGCGAACGGCATGGGGTTTAGTTGCCGGCCCACACCACAATGGCAAGCCCGGTCATCCGCCGCATCCACCGCAGCTGCCGCCGCATCCACCGCCGCCGGCATCGGACGAACTGCTGCCCCCGTCGACACCCGTGCTCGCGGCACGCACGGCGTGATAGGCGTTCCATGCTGACCCAGCGAGCACCACGGTGCCGAACAGAGCCACCGCCAGCGGGACTTCGTCGTCGGTCGGTGCGCGCCGTAGCCTGTCATTACTGTCGCGTGCGCCTGCCAGCGCCTCGACACCGCCGCGTGTACGCCGATCGACTGCGGCGAACCGGATCAGCGCGAACACCGCCGTCACCACCAACAACGCCGCCAGAAAGCCGACCGGCCGCCCCCGCTCGACACCGACGTCCCATTTGATCGCCCCGAACAACATCAGCAGCGCATAGGGCATGGTTTGCCAGAGGCGCAGTTGAAGCGCCCTGCCACGGTCGATCATCAATCCCATGCCGACAAGCTTATCCTCGACCGCGCGCGCGTGCGGCGCCACGGCCCTCATCACACGCGGCCATGGCGTTGGCGTTGCCAGCGCCAGCACCGATCGCTCGGCGCCCCGCGTCAGCACCGGCGGCGCCACGATCCGCGCTGTTCCGCCGCCCTCCACCGCGATCTTGCCCGCCGCCAACAGGCGGGCAATGACGGCATCGACATAGCGGATCGACCCACCCGCCAGATAGGCGATTGCATCCGGGTCGCTGACACGCGCTTGGCGACCCTGCGGCCGGAGCCAGCGGGGGATCGCGAAACCCGCTATGATCGTTCCGAACAGCAATGCAAGATACAGCTCCAGAAACGGGCCACCGGTCAGGTCAAAGACGCCCAATCCCATCACATCCTCCACCACAGTAAGAGGGCTATCGCGGCAACCATCAACCAGGCGACCATCGCCTGCCGCAAGCCTTTCCACAGAAAAATCACGCCATCGCGCGGGTGCACGCGCCGCGCGCGCGGATCGTCGATCAGGCGCTGTTGCGCACTTGGCCAGATATCGACCGGCGCGGGGCCAAAGATGGCCTCATATCGTTTGAGGGTGTCGGCATATTGCCGGAAAAATCTTCCGCGCTCTTCCTCGCCGCCCGCTGTCGGACCGTGGTGGAGCGGCCTACCGAGTATTTCGGGGCAAAAGCGCTCCCAATAATCCCGCGTATAGGTCAAGTGCAGGTGCCAGACCTGATCAACGGCGTCGGACGGCGTGACCTCGCTATCGCCGGTCACTGCCAAAAACACGAACTTGCGATATTCGTCGAGCACGCGCGCTGTGTGTGCCGCGCTCCAGCCATTTTCGCGCGCGAGCCGTGCTTCGAAACTGAGCGCTGCCCCCTTTGGGCCGACCTGGTAACAGGACAGGTGCCGCCACAGCGGGTGGCGCGGGGTCGAGGGCGAAAGGGGCTCGCGGCTCATCTTAATTCCTAGTAACATACTAGGATATGAATTGCAAGCCCCGCGCTCAGTTCGCCAGAAAGGCCGGGGCGATGACGAGCTTGCCCTCATCCCATTCGGGCACGGCTTCCACCCGCATCGGCACCATGAAGCGTGCGCCGTCGGGGCGCTCCACTTCAATCACATCGCCCGCACCGAAATTGTCGATCGCGACCACCTGCCCCACCGCCTCGCCCGACGGGGTGACGACCGCCAGCCCGAGCAGGTCGGCATGGTAATATTCCCCCTCGCCCAGCGGGGGGAGCGTTGAGCGCGGCACGGTCAGTTCGGTGCCGCGCAGCGCTTCTGCGGCGTTGCGGTCAGCCACTTCGGCAAAGCGGGCGATCGCGCCATTACTGCCATCGCGCAGTGACTTAAGCGTCAGCGCGCCATGGTTGAAGCTTTTGTAGCGCGCCAGATTGTCTGTGAAGACTTTCAGCCGCACTTCCCCCGTTACACCGTGCGCGCCGATGACGACGGCAAGGGTAACGGGGGCGTCGGCGCGCATTTTAGGCGTCAGCCGCAGGCGCTTCTTCGGTCGCGGCTTCGGTTGCTTCTGCTTCGGCGGCGGGCTCTTCTGCCACGGGTGCCGCAGCAGCAGCAGCGGCTGCCTGTGCCGCGGCTTCGGCTGCGGCTTCTTCGGCCGCCTTCAGCTTTTCAGCGCGTTCTTCGGCGCGCTCGGTTGCCTTTTCACCGGGCTTGCCCTTGTTCGGGTTGTTCCGCGCCGCGCGCTCTTTCACGCCCAGCACGTCTAGGAACCGCGCTACCCGATCGGTCGGTTGCGCGCCCATCTTTAACCAGTGCGCCGCACGTTCGGTGTCGAGCTTGATCCGCTCCGGGCTGTCCTTGGCGAGCAGCGGGTTATAGGTGCCGATCTTCTCGATAAAACGGCCATCGCGAGGGCTGCGCGCATCGGCGACAACGACCCGGTAATAGGGGCGTTTTTTGGAACCGCCGCGCGACAAACGAATGCTGAGTGACATTAATCTTCCTTCTTGTTGATCGGTTATGGATGGCCGGAGCCGTTATTTCTTCTTGTTGATGAAGTTCTGAAATCCCGGCGGCATTTTGGGACCGCCAAGCCCGGGCAGGCCACCGCCCGCCTTGCCCATCAGCTCGCCAAGGTCGGGCCCGCCAAGCGCATTACCGATGCCGCCCATGCCGCCGCCCATGCCGCCTTTGCCGAGCATCGCCATCATGCCCTTGATTCCGCCCATCTTTTTGAGCTTCTTCATCGCACCGGCCATTTCCTGATGCATTTTCAGGAGCTTGTTGACGTCCTGCACGGTGGTGCCGCTGCCCTTGGCAACGCGGATTTTGCGCTTGGCGTTGAGCAACTCGGGCTTGGCGCGTTCTTTGGGGGTCATCGACCCGATCATGGCGTCCATGCGAATGAGCGTGCGGTCATGCCCGCCGCCTGCGAGCGCGGCCTGCGCCTTTTTCATCCCCGGCATCATGCCCGCCAGCGCGCCGAGCCCGCCCATCCGCTGCATCTGTGCCAGCTGGCCGCGCAGGTCGTTCATGTCGAACTGGCCCTTTTCCAGCCGTCGCGCCATGCGTTCGGCGTCTTCGATCTGAATCGCTTCCGCGGCTTTCTCGACCAGGCTGACGACATCGCCCATGCCCAGAATGCGCCCGGCAACCCGGCCGGGGTGAAACGCCTCGATCGCGTCCATTTTTTCGCCGGTGCCCGCAAATTTGATCGGCTTGCCGGTGACCGCGCGCATCGACAGCGCCGCCCCGCCGCGTGCATCGCCGTCCATGCGGGTTAGCACCACGCCGGTCAGCGGCACCTGCTCGCTGAAATTCTGGGCGACATTGACCGCGTCCTGCCCGGTCAGCGCATCGACGACGAGCAGGATTTCGTGTGGGCGCGAAACATCGGCAATCGCCTGCATCTCGTCCATCAGCGCCTGATCGACGTGGAGCCGCCCGGCGGTGTCGAGCATCAGTACGTCATAGCCCTGAAGCTTGGCGGCCTGCATCGCCCGCTTGGCGATTTCGACCGGGCGCTGGCCTGCGACGATCGGCAGCGTCGCAACCTCGGCCTGGGTGCCCAGCGTCGCCAATTGCTCTTGTGCCGCCGGGCGATTGACGTCGAGCGACGCCATCAGCACTTTTTTGCCGTCGCGCTTGGCCAGCCGTTTGGCGAGTTTTGCGGTGGTCGTCGTCTTGCCCGACCCCTGCAACCCGACCATCATGATCACGGCGGGGGGGGTGACGCCAAGCTCCAGCCCGGCCTCGCCGCCGCCGAGCATTTCGGTGAGCGCATCGCTGACGATCTTGACGACTTGCTGTCCCGGCGTGACCGAGCGCAGAACATTTTGTCCAACCGCCTGTTCGGTCACCTGATCGACGAAATCACGCGCGACGGGCAAGGCAACGTCAGCTTCGAGCAGCGCGATCCGCACTTCGCGCATGGCGGCGCGCACATCAGCCTCGGTCAGCGCGCCGCGACCGCGCAACCGGTCGAATACGCCGCCAAGCCGCTCGCTCAAACTGTCAAACATGATCCGCGCCGAACATCAAAAACCCTCGTCAGTCGCCGCTCATCGGTATAAACGCAAAATAAGCTGGCGGACGAAACCTCGTCGGCCAGCTTTGCCCCGCAGGGCATTATTCTTGCGCTTTCTCAGGAAAGCAGTGGCGGACGTTTAGCGCAATCGTCACGCTTTTGCAACCATGCGGCTTAAGCCTGTCTTGATGGCTGATCCGGCATGAGCAGCGCATGACCCAAAATGCACCGCAACCCCGACACGCATCCGCCGATCCATCGGCCACGCAACCGACGTCCGCCGCGCCTGATCGGCTGGGTCGGATCATCACCATTGGCGCAACGGCGATGTTCGTGGCGACCGGCGGCGCGGCGCTGTCGGTGCTATTCGATGCGACCGGGGGAATATCAATCGATCGGGTGCTGCTGATCGCGCTTCTGCTGAACATTGCGCTGATCCTGTTCGGATGGCGGCGCGATGCGGCGATGCGAGAAGCGGCATTGCTGAACGCAGCGGCAGAGGCGCGCGCGCTGGCGCAAGCGACCCGCGATCCGCTCACCGGGCTGGTCAATCGTCGTGCGCTGGTGGAGGATGGCTGCGCGATGATCGCGCAGGCCAAACGCAGGTATAAGGCTGTGGCGCTGTTGATGCTCAATATCGACCAGTTCCGCCGTATCAACCATCATCACGGTCACGCAGTGGGTGACGCCTTGCTCCGCGAGTTCGCGGACGCGATTGCGGTGGTGGCGCCGCCTGGTGCGCTGATCGCGCGGCCCGGTGGCGATGGCTTTGCCTGTGCCGTGTTATTTGATCCTGCGGTGCCCCAAACCGTTGACCGGCTCGCCGAACGACTGATGTCGCGCATGGCAACGCCGTTTGCGGTCGCCGGGATCGATCTCCAACTGGGCGCGTCGATTGGTATCGCGCGCACCGACGCCGACAATCCGACGATCGAAGCGTTGCTGCGCAGCGCCGATATCGCCTTGGGGGCAGCAAAGGCGGCGGGCGGGCGCCAGACGATCTGGTTCGATGCGTCGATGGAACGCGCGCTTCAGGCGCGGGCCGATATTGCCGACGGGTTGCGCCGTGCAATCCCGGCGCACGAGATCATCCCCTATTTCGATCCGCAGATCGACCTCGCGACCGGCAAGCTGACTGCGTTTGAAATGCTCGCCCGCTGGAACCATCCGCAGCGCGGCATCATCACCCCCGAGAGCTTCATTGCCATTGCCGAGGAAACCGGCGCGATGAACGACTTGTCCTTTGCCGTCATGCGCCATGCCCTGGTCGAAGCGCGCGATTGGGAGTCGGGGTTGAAACTGTCCGTCAACATCGCCCCCAGCCAGATCGGCGATGCGCGGTTTGCACAGCGTCTGCTCCAGCTTTTGACGGAAATGGGGTTTCCGGCCGAGCGGCTTGAAATCGAAATTACCGAAGCTGCACTGTTTGCCGATCTCGCCATGGCGCAGACGGTCATTGCCAGCCTGAAAAATCAGGGAATCGGGATTGTTCTTGACGATTTCGGCACGGGCTATTCCTCGCTTGCGCATTTGCGAGCCTTGCCGTTCGACCGGCTGAAGATCGACCGCAGCTTCATTGCCTCAATCAATGAGAGCAGCGATAGTGCTGCGATCGTTACCGCCATCGCCCGGCTTGGCGAGAGCCTGAACCTCGCCATCACCGCGGAGGGGGTGGAGGATGCAGCAGCGGCAGCGCGAATGCAGGCGCTGGGTGCGTCGCGCGCGCAGGGTTATCACTATGGCAAGCCGATGAGTGCGGCACAGACCCGCGCCGTGCTGGCGCAGCGGCATTTGCTGCGGCAAGCGCCCGTTCATAACCGTGCAGAGCAAACGGCAATGGCGCGCCAATCGGCGTGAGGTAGACTTGGGGGCACGCCCCCCCTAGATGATCGCCGATGAATAACGCCACCGTGCCCTGCGATCCGACGATCATCACGCTCGGTTGTCGTCTGAACCTTGCGGAGAGCGAGACGATCCGCGCGATCAATGCCGGGCGGGCGGTGGTCGTGGTCAATAGTTGCGCGGTTACCAATGCTGCGGTTGCGCAGACCCGCGCCGCGATCCGCCGTGCCCGACGGCTGCACCCGGATGCCGAGCTGACCGTTACCGGCTGCGCCGCGCAAATCGACCCGGAGGGCTTTGCCGCGATGCCGGAAGTCGACCGGGTGATCGGCAATGCCGAAAAACTGGATCCATCGGCATGGCGCACGACCAACCCGGTCGTGGTGCAGGACATTATGGCAGTGCGCACTACCGCCCCGCACCTCGCCGCAAGCTTTGCCGATCATGTCCGCGCCTTTGTCGAGGTGCAGAATGGCTGCGATCACCGCTGCACCTTTTGCGCGATTCCGTTTGGGCGGGGGAACAGCCGTTCGGTCCCGGCCGGCGCGGTGATCGACCGGGTGGCGGCGCTGGTCGATTCCGGGCACCGCGAGGTGGTGTTAACCGGCGTTGACTTGACCAGCTATGGCCCCGATCTGCCGGGTGCGCCCAGCCTGGCGCTATTGGTCGAGCGGATTTTGCGGCACGTGCCGGGGCTGGAGCGGTTGCGGCTGTCCTCGCTCGATTCGATCGAGATTGATGACCGGCTGTTCGCGCTGCTGACCGGGGAAGCGCGGGTAATGCCGCATATCCATCTCTCGCTTCAGGCAGGCGACGACATGGTGCTCAAGCGGATGAAACGCCGTCACGCCCGCGCCGACGCGGTCCGGCTGGTCGATCGGCTGAAGGCGAATCGGCCCGACATTGCGATCGGTGCTGATCTGATCGCGGGCTTCCCGACGGAGGACGCGGCAATGTTTGCCAATACGCTCGCGCTGATCGACGATTGCGATATCGTCCATGCGCATATCTTCCCCTATTCCCCGCGTGTCGGCACTCCGGCGGCGCGCATGCCGCAAGTCGCCCCGGATGTGCGCAAGGCGCGCGCGGCGATGCTGCGCGAGGCGGCGGCACAGCGGCGCGCGGCGTGGCTGTGCCGCCTTGTCGGCTCGCATCAGGCAGTGCTGGTCGAACGCCCCGGCACGCGCGGCCATGCGGGGAATTTCGCCGAAGTCGCGCTGCCGCCCGCGCCCGTCGGCTCGGTCCAGACAGTGACGATCGCCCATGTGGCGGACGAGGTGCTGATCGGCACGGCCACCATGGCGGCGGCGGCATGAGCAGCTGGCACGAACGCCTGCTCGGCGGGTTCAAGCGCACGTCGGAGCGTTTGCTAAGCAACCTGACCGGGCTTGGCGCCGGGCCGCTCGATAAGGCTACGCTTGACGATATCGAGGAAGCACTAATCGCGTCTGATCTGGGGCCGGGCATGGCGGCCCGCATCCGCGCCCGGCTGGCGAGTGGCAGTTTTGAGCGCAACCTTGAGGAACTGGGCATCCGGTTGATTCTCGCCGACGAGATTGAGCAGGCGCTGGCGCCAGTCGCGCACCCTATTGCACGCCGCCCCGATGCGCGGCCGCACGTCATCCTCGTCATCGGGGTCAATGGGTCGGGCAAGACGACGACGATTGCCAAGCTCGCGCATCTGTTCACCGATCAGGGCCAGCGGGTGATGCTGGCGGCGGGAGATACATTCCGCGCCGCCGCGATTGCGCAGCTTGCGACCTGGGCCGACCGCATCGGGGTGCCGATTGTGCGCGGCGCCGAAGGGGGCGATCCGGCCGGGATCGTCCATGATGCCGCGCGTCAGGCAGCGGCAGAGGGCGTCGATATGCTGATCGTCGATACCGCAGGGCGCCTCCACAACAAGCGCGAGCTGATGGACGAACTGGCGAAGATCAAGCGCACGCTGGGTAAGGTCGATCCGTCGGCGCCGCATGATGTGCTGCTGGTGCTGGACGCGACGACTGGCCAGAATGCGCTTGCGCAGATCGAGGTGTTTCAGGAAGTGGCGGGTGTGACCGGATTGGTGATGACCAAGCTCGACGGCAGCGCGCGCGGCGGCGTGCTGGTGGCCGCAGCCGAGAAATTTGGCCTCCCCATTCACGCCATCGGCCTGGGTGAAGGGATTGGCGATCTGCGCCCGTTCGACCCGCGCGAAGTCGCCCGCATCATCGCCGGTATCGACCGGCCCAGCGCATGACAGCCCCGCCCAGCCCCCCGGCCCCCCGCACTACGCCGCATCCCGCACTGCCGCTTGCGCTCGATTATGGGCCGTTGCTGGTGTTTTTCCTCGTCTATCGGTTGAGCGATGTGTTTGCGGGGACGCTGGCCTTCATGTTCGCGATTGGCGCGGCGGTGTTGGTATCGCGGTGGCAGCTTGGCCGGGTGTCGCCAATGCTGTGGCTGTCAGCGATCCTGGTGATTGGCTTTGGCGGGTTGACGCTCTACCTTCATGACGAGCGCTTTATCCAGTTCAAGCCGACGGTGATCTACGCCCTGCTCTCGGCGCTGTTGTTTGGCGGGCTGTTCATGGGCCGCCCGTTGCTCAAATATTTGCTGGAAGCAGCCTATGAGGGGTTGAGCGAGCGCGGCTGGATGCTTCTCTCGCGTAATTGGGCGATCTGGTTTGCCGCAATGGCGGTGACGAATGAAGTGATGCGCGCGACGCTCAGCTTTGATGCGTGGCTGTCGGGAAAGCTGTGGGGCGTGTCGATCGCGACGCTGGTGTTTGCCGCTGCCAATGTGCCGATGCTGATGCGTCACGGTCTTGGCAGCGATCCCGCCCCGATCCCCCCGGAGGGTTGAGGGCCCCGCCGCTGTGGCGAGGCCCGATAGCCCTTATCCCTGATCCGCGCGGGCAATGCC
>PNLG01000325.1 GCA_013822915.1 Sphingomonas sp.
TACCGCGCAGGCATATCCGCCGATGTTCATTAGCGGCGGGCTGAACGATCCGCGCGTTACTTATTGGGAACCCGCCAAATGGGCGGCCAAGTTGCGCGCGACCAAGACCGACGACAATGTGCTGCTGCTCAAAACCAACATGGGGGCGGGGCATGGTGGCAAATCGGGCCGGTTCGAGAGTTTGCGCGAAGCGGCGGAGGAGCATGCCTTTGTCCTGTGGCAATTGAAGATCTGAAGATTATTGGACTTTCACGATGACATAACTGTGCTATCCTGTTGCAACGGAGGCGACGATGCTAAAGGAATGGAGTGACGACCTCCCCGACAAGCAGGCCGCCGATTTGTGGAATACGGCAATTGAGCGGGAAGTCTTGCGTCGGCTGGCGCGCATTGAGGCCGAGCTGAAGGGTGTCATCGAGCGAAGGGCGATAGCGTCCGATTTCTACCACACGATGCGCAACGTGATTGCATTGCGCGAGCGTCTCCTTCCTGCTTTTCCGGTCGATCCTGCGTGGAAGATTTTGATGACGCTCGCACAAACGCCCGCGGGTAGTGACAAATCGAGCGTTACCAGCATCGCCTATGGCGCCGAAGTGCCCCTGACGACGGCGCTTCGCTATATCGCTGCGCTTGAGGTCGAAGGAATTGTTGAGCGGTCTCCGCATCCCGATGACGGGCGTCAAGTGATGATCGCGTTGACAGCAGAGGGGCGCAAACGCCTCGAGTCCATCGCCGAACGCTGGTCCGATCCTAAGATTTTGCTGATGGTTGTCATGCCCTTGGTGATTTTGATGACCACGCTTGGCTCCTTGGCGCTCCTTTGATTGCACGTCGCTTCGCGCGCCCGACGATGACGTGTTCGTGAAGACCTTTGCCCGGTCCTTCACCGCTGCCCCGGACGACATCGACGAGCTTGGCCATGTCAATAATGCGGTGTGGGTGCGCTGGATTCAGGAGATTGCCGTCGCGCATTGGGAAACTGTCGCGCCGCCCGATCATCTCGCCGCGCATGTGTGGGTCGTGATCCGGCACGAGATTGATTATCGCGGCAATGTGCGGCTGGGCGATACCGTCACTGGCGAAACCTGGGTCGCGGACCCGCCAAAGGGCGCACGGTTCGACCGGCGGGTGCGCTTTACCGATGCGGCGGGCGCAGTGATGGTGGAGGCAGTGACGACCTGGGCGCTGCTCGACCGCGCCACCGGGCGGCTGCTGCGCGTGCGCCCCGAAGTCGCGGCGCCATTCCTGGCTTAGACCCCCCGGTCAAGCCTTCGCCCCCAGTCGACGAGCAGATAAATAACCGGCGGCACGATCAGCGCCGACAGGATGATCTTCACAATCATCTGCCCGACCAGCAGCTCAAAGATCGGGAAAACACCCCAAAAGGCGATCGTCACGAACAACAGCGTATCGACGATCTGGCTCAGGATGCTCGCCACCCCCGCCCGCAGCCACAGCATACCGCCGTCGCCGCGTTGGAGCCACGAGAAGATCGTTACATTAAGCGTCTGTGAAATCCCGTAGGAAACAATTCCACCAACCCAGATGCGCCACGTTTGCCCAAGAATCTGCTGAATGGCCTGCAAATCGGTAGATTGCATCTCAGGCGAAGCTGGCAGCCACCAGACGACGAGCGACAACAGGATCGAAAAGATCAGCGGCACAAACCCGAATTGCACCAGCCGGTTGGCAACCGCGCGGCCATGGAGTTCGGCCACCGCGCTGGAGACGATCACCAACAGCAGAAATGCGAAAATCCCCGCCTCAATCGCGAGCGGGCGCAACCCGAACATCGGGCCAACCGCCGATAGCGGCCCAAGCGACACCTGTTTATTGCCCAGCACCCCGGCGATACACACCATGCCGCCATAAAAAATCGCATAGAGGAAAAGCGAACGCGGGAAGGCGGGGCTGGTTTGGTCCATGCGCTTTGCTAGCGTGAAAATGCCGCGCCGCAAATCCTTGTGGTTCGAAGCGACCGCGTGTGTATGGTGCGCGGGTAAGGGGATTGGCCGCGATATGAACCGTTTTGCGATCGGCATGGTCGGCATTGTTATCATCTTGGCGCTGGCCGTGCTGTTATCGAGCAATCGGCGCGCGATCCGGCTGCGTGTGGTCGGTGCGGCCTTTGCACTTCAGGCAGCGGTCGCGGTGCTCGTGCTCTACGTGCCCGCCGGGCGCGCGGGCGTGCAGGCGATGTCGAACGGCGTCGTCAAACTGCTCGATTATTCGAAAGAGGGGTCGAAAATCATTTTTGGGGCGGAGCTGGTCGCCTCGCCCTATGGCGCGGGTTTTGCGATTTCGGCGCTGCCCGCGGTGGTGTTTTTCGCCGCCCTTATCGCGATCCTATATTATTACGGCGTGATGCAGCTGATCGTGAAGTGGATTGGCGGCGCGATCCGGCTGGTCACGGGGATCAGCCGCGTTGAATCGCTGGGTGCTGCGGCCAATATCTTTGTCGGGCAAAGCGAGTCCCCGCTGGTGATCCGCCCTTATCTGGCCGCGATGACGCCGTCGCAGATTTTCGCGGTGATGACCGTCGGGCTGGCGGGGGTCGCGGGCACGATCTTGGTGCTGTATTTTCAGGTGCTGGGGCCGCTGGGGCCGCAATTGCTGCCCTATCTGGTCGCGGCGAGCTTCATGTCCGCACCGGGCGGCATTTTGATGGCCAAGATTATCATGCCTGACGATCCTGCCCACGCCGCCGCCGATCCGGTTATCGAGGGGCCGATCACCTTTGGCGAGGAACGGCCGGTCAACATCTTCATGGCCGCCGCCGATGGCGCACAGACGGGCGTAAAGCTGGCGGTGGCGATTGCAGCGATGGTGCTCGCGTTCACCGCGCTGGTCGCGCTTGCCAATGGCGTGCTTGGGGGGGTGGGGGGCTGGATCGGCTATCCCGACATCACCTTCCAACGTTTGCTGGGCTATGTGTTTGCGCCGCTGATGTTCCTGCTCGGCGTGCCCTGGGCAGAGGCGTTGCAGGCTGGCGGGCTGTTCGGCACCAAGATCGTGCTGAACGAAGTGGTCGCCTTCATCCAATTGGGGCAGGAGTTTAAGTCGCTGTCGCCGCGCACGATCGCGATTGTCACTTTCTCGCTGTGCGGCTTTGCCAATTTCCTGTCGATCGCGATCCAGATTGCGGTGACGGGTGGCCTTGCGCCCAATCAGCGGCCGGTGATTGCCCGGCTGGGCCTGCGCGCTCTGGCCGCCGCCAGCCTGTCGAACCTGATGTCGGCAGCACTCGCCGGGTTGCTGATCGGCTGAATTCCGTTTGGCTTGGCCCGAAAAAAAAGGGCTTGAAGTTGACGCAGCGTCAACCGCTATCCTGCGGGGCATGACGACTATGATCGACATCGCAGACGTTGCCCGGATGACCGGGCTCTCGGCCCGTGCCTTGCGCTTTTACGAGGCGCGGGGGCTGGTGCGGCCGCTCCGCACCGCCTCGGGCCGCCGGATTTACGGCGCGGGTGAGCTGGAGCGGTTGCACCAGCTGATCGCGCTCAAGCGCGCCGGGCTCAGCCTCCAGCAGATCAGGGCGCTGTTCGAGCGTCGCCCGATCGACCTTGCAGCACTCCTCCGGCTTCAGCTTGAGGCGGTTGAGGCACAGGCGGCGGCGTTGACCGAGCGCCGAGCGATTTTGGTCAAGACCTTGTCCCGCATCGATCGCGGCGAGCCGATCGACGCTGCGACCCTATGCTCGCTGATCAGAACGGGAGATGTGACGATGAGTGACAATGCAAAAGCGTGGCAGGCAGTGACCGACCGCTATATGAGCGATGAAGCAAAGGCCGATTTTGCCCGAACCTTGCCCGCGATGGGCGATACGTTTGACGCAGAGGCCGCCGCCGCCAAATGGAAAGACCTGGGCGACCGGATCAAGGCTGCACTACCGATGGATGAAACAAGCCCGGCGGCGCTGGGGTTTGTCCGCGAATGGTTCGCGCTGCTTGCGCCGTTCACTGCCGTTGCCACCCCGGCAATGTGGGAAGGCGGGCGCCAAATGTATGCCAAGATGGATGAGTGGGAGGGCGAGGCCGATCCTGGTTTCGACTTTCAGGTCTGGCAATTCATCCAGTCGGCGACGGCAGCGGCCAAGGCGGCGGGGCATGATGTCGGCCCGATGCCGAGTTTCGTAACGCCCTAATCTTGCAGGCCCTGCCGGTGCTTGGCGCATCGGCGGGGCCAAATCCAGGGGGCCAAACCGGCGCTTACCGCGTCGGCACTGGCTCCGCGCCCGAATAGTCGTAAAAGCCGCGCTTGACCTTGCGGCCATACCAGCCCGCCTCGACATATTTGATGAGCAGGGGGGCGGCGCGAAATTTGGGATCGCCAGTGCCGTTATGTAGCACCCGGATAATCTCAAGACACGTATCAAGCCCGATAAAGTCAGCCAATGTCAGCGGCCCCATCGGATGGTTCAGCCCCAGCATACAGGCGGTGTCGATGTCGCGCATCGTTGCCACGCCCTCGCCCAGCGCGAACGCGGCTTCGTTGATCATCGGCATCAGCACGCGGTTGACGATGAAGCCGGGCGCGTCATGCGCATGCACAATCTGCTTGCCGAGCGACTGGCCAAAGGCTTCGACCGCCGCCACCGTCGCGTCGCTGGTCGCCAGCCCGCGGATCAGCTCGATCAGGCCCATGACCGGCACCGGGTTGAAGAAATGCACCCCCATGAAGCGCGCCGGATCGGGCGCTGCCTGTGCCAGCCGGGTGATCGGGATTGACGAGGTGTTCGATGCCAGGATCGCGGTGTCGCTCAATACTTTGCCGACGGTGCCGAAAATCACGCGCTTCACTTCCTCGCGCTCGGTCGCGGCCTCGATGACGAGCGTGCAGGCGCCCATCGCCTCCACACTAGCCACCGGCTCGATCAGCGCGAGCGTTGCATCGCGCGTCTCGGCCGTGATCTTTTCCTTGGTGACGAGCCGGTCGAGCCCCTTGGCAATCCCCGCCTTGCCCTGTTCGGCGCGTGCCAGGTCGATGTCGGACATCAGCACCCGGTATCCGGTCTGGGCGGAGACTTGCGCGATGCCCGCACCCATTTGCCCCGCGCCGATGACGCCAATAATCTGTCCGGGCACGGTCATGAGCAGCTTCCTTGGTCCGTTGGTGGGTGCTCCTGCTCTAGCCGTCACGGGCGGGGCGCCGCAAGTCGTGCGCAGGGCATCACGGCTTCAGGGGGCAGTGCGCGGCGCCTGCGCTTCGGCGAGGATGACCGCGAAATTCTCGGCCGGATCGGTCCATTCGGCAACCGGCGTCCAACCGCCCGCACGCAACAGGATACGGGCATCGCGAGGGCCATATTTATGGCTGTTTTCGGTGTGGATCGTCTCGCCCGCTGTCATCGCAAACGCCTGCCCCTCAATCTCGAAGCTGACATCGCGCACCGCTTCCAGATGCATTTCGATCCGCGCGCGCATGTCGTTCCAGATCGCGCGGTGGCGAAATGCAGTGACGGGGATAGTGCCGACAAGCTCGCGGTTGATCCGTTCGAGCAGGTTCAGGTTGAAGGCGGCCGTCACCCCTTGCGCATCGTCATAGGCGGGGATGAGCACTTCGGGCGGCTTGAGCCGGTCCATCCCGATCAACAGCATCGCGCCGGTGCCCAGCCACATCCGCATCGCCCGCAACAAATCGGTTGAGGACGCCGGGATCATGTTGCCAATCGTCGATCCGGGGAAAAACCCCAGTTTGGGTAATGTCGCGACCGCGCCGGGCAGCGCGATCGGGTGCATGAAATCCGCCTCGATCGGGTGGACGGGCAGGTCGGGAAAGGCGCGGGCGAGCCGTGCGGCCGAATCGCGCAGGAAATCCCCCGAAATGTCGATCGGGACATAGGCGGCGGGCGCAATGGCGCGCAGCAGCAGCGGGGTCTTTGCCGATGAGCCCGAGCCGAACTCCACCACCGCGCGGCCCCGCCCGACCGCGCGGGCGATCGCGGGTCCGGCGGACTCCAGAATGCTCGCCTCGGTCCGGGTCGGATAATATTCAGGGAGCGCGGTGATCGACTCGAACAATTCCGATCCGCGCCGGTCGTAAAACCAGCGCGCGGGGATCGCGCGCGGGCGCGACGCAAATCCGGCCAGCACATCGGCCCGAAACGCTGGGTCGGTGAGCACCGCCTGACCGTCTTCGACTTCGGGCTTCAGCATGGTCACAAATCCTTGGCGAGCCGCAGGCCGGTGAATTGCCAGCGCTGGTGTGGATAAAAGAAATTGCGGTAACTCGCGCGCATATGGCCGCGCGGGGTGGCGCATGATCCGCCACGCAAAACGAACTGGCCGCTCATGAATTTGCCATTATACTCGCCGACCGCGCCACCTGCGGCGCGAAAGCCGGGATAGGGGCGAAAGGCGCTGCCGGTCCATTCCCACACATTGCCGAACCAGCTACCCCCTTTGTCCGCAGCGCGCGGTGCGACCGGGCCTGCCGTATCAAGCTGATTGCCGCTTCCGGGATCTTGCGCTTTTGCCGCGGCCTCCCATTCGAATTCGGTTGGCAGCCGCGCGTCCGCCCAGCTTGCATAGGCATCGGCTTCGTAGAGGCTGATGTGGGTGACGGGTGCCGCCGGATCAATCGGATGCCGCCCGTCCAGCCCAAAGCGGGTCCAACAGTCGGCATTTTCCGTCCAGTATAGCGGTGCCGCAATCCCCTCTCCCCGCACCCAGGCCCAGCCGTCCGACAGCCACAGCCGCGGGTCGCGATAGCCGCCATCGGCGATGAAAGCGGCCCATTCACCGTTCGTGACTGGCCGGTCGGCAATCGCGTGCGGCGTCAGCAGCGCGGTGTGGCGTGGCCCCTCCGCATCAAAGGCAAAGCTGGTGCCCCCATGCCCCACCTCAACCACGCCGCCTGCCTGTTCGATCCAGCGCAGCGGCGGCACCGGGGCGGCGGCCACGGGCGCAGCGCCCGGCCAGATCGCAGGTTCGAGCGGGTTTTGTGCGAACAAATGCAGCATATCGGTCAGCAACAGCTCCTGATGCTGCTGCTCATGATGGCAGCCGAGCTCGATCAGTGCGCGCACCTCGTCCGACACATTCGGGATCGCGGCCAGCACTGCGGCTGTTACCGCGTGGCGATAGGTGATGACCTCGCCAAGCGTTGGCCGCGTCACCATGCCGCGGCTGGCGCGCGCGTGGCGCTGCCCCTCGGCCTCGTAATAGCTGTTGAACAGGAAGGGGAAGTGCTGGTCAAACAGCCGGTAGCCCGCCACATGATCGCGCAGGACAAAGGTCTCGAAAAACCAGCTCGTGTGCGCCAAATGCCATTTGGCGGGTGACGCATCGGGCATCGACTGCACCGTTGCATCGGCATCGGACAGCGGTACAACCAATGCTTCGGTCAGGGCGCGCACCGCATTGAAACGATCGGAAAGGGTCGATTGGGCGGCGGGCATGGCGATGGTCCCCTGGCTGCTCAACACAGGCGCGTCACCCCGTTGGAGTTAGCGCGACGCGCCGGGCACCCACAATATATCGCCGCCCGCATCCTTGTTGATGAAACGCGCGGCGACAAACAGATAATCGGACAGGCGGTTGAGATAGGCAAGCACCAGCGGGTTGATCGGCACATCATGCGATGCGGTGACCGCCGCCCGCTCCGCCCGGCGCACAATCGCGCGCGCCAAATGGGTCGCTGCTGCCGCCTGAGTGCCGCCCGGTAAAATAAAGCTCGTCAGCGGCGACAGCGCGTCGTTCATTGCGTCAAGCTCGCGCTCCAGCCGTTCCACCTGCGCGCCCACGATGCGCAGCGTCATGGCAGAAGGAGCGAAATCATCGCCCGGCGTCGCGATGTCGGCGCCCAGATCGAACAGGTCGTTTTGAATGCGCGTCAAGTCGGCGGCGAGTGGATGATCGCCCAGCGCCACAATCGCGACGCCGATCGCTGAATTCGCTTCATCAACCTCGCCAATCGCGATCAGCCGGGGCGAATCTTTCGCGGCGCGCGACCCGTCGACCAGGCCGGTCGTGCCCATATCGCCAGTGCGCGTGTAGATGCGGTTCAGTCTGACCATGACAGCAGAACCGGGTCTAGCTGGTGCGGCCGCTCAACAACAGGATCAGCACGACTACCACAATGGCCAGCGCCTGAAAGAAAATGCGTGCCTGCATCATCTTGTTGGACCTCAGGCTGGCCACGCTGGGGCCGGTGCCCTTCAGATCGGCCTCGGTGGCCTGAAGAAAGCTGATAATACCGCGGACGAGCGCCACCAACGTGGCGATCATGGCAGCGATGAGCAGGATCCATAGGAAAAGCGTCATTGATCTTCCTTAATCGTTTCGTTCGGCAATGCCAATGGTAGGCCAAGGCCCATATCGGTGCGCAATTGCGCTGCAAAGGCGTGGCCGTCCACCCCGGCCGCCCGGTGATCCGCGAGCATCGGCGCGCCGTCGCGCTTGGCCAGCCGCTTGCCGCGCGCATCGGTGATGAGTGGATAGTGGTGATAAACCGGCGTCGGCAGGGCGAGCAGCGCTTGCAGCAAGCGGTGGACATGTGTTGCCGCGAACAAATCGGCCCCGCGAATGACATGGGTGACGCCTTGCGCTGCATCATCGACGGTGACGGCGAGGTGATAGCTGGCGGGCGCATCCTTGCGCGCGAGCACAACGTCGCCCGCAGGCGCGGGATCGGCGGCAATGGTGCCCGCCAGCTCATCGGTCCAGTCGAGCCGCCCGACCCGTGCGATGGCCGCGCTTATGTCGATCCGCCACGCATGTGGCTCGTGCCGCACCCGGCGCGCGCGTTCAGCCGGGCTCAGCAGGCGGCAAGTGCCGGGATAGGGCGCGCCATCCGGGCCGTGCGGCGCGCTCATGCTCGCGGCGATTTCGCGGGCAATATCGGCGCGGGTGCAAAAACACGGATAAAGCAGGCCCATCGCCGCCAGCCGGTCCAGTGCTGCGCGATACTCATCCAGCCGCTGCGACTGAAAGCTGAGCGCGTGCCAGCGCAGACCCAGCCATTTCAGGTCGGCAAGGATCGTCTCGACATGTTCAGGCCGACTTCGGGTGCCGTCAATATCCTCAATCCGCAGGATAAAGCGCCCACCGGCGGCGCGCGCGCGATCATGCGCCAGGATCGCCGACCAGCCATGGCCCCGGTGCAACCCGCCCGTCGGACTCGGCGCAAAGCGCGTGACGA
>PNLG01000447.1 GCA_013822915.1 Sphingomonas sp.
CTTTCACCCCGTCTTTTATGGGTCGGCGGCGGCCTGTGTATCGAGCGTTGCAATGGCGGTGCGCACCGCCTTTAGCACTGCATCGGCACTGTCGCGGTCGGGATAAATGCGTGCGAGGGTCAGCGCGCCCACCATCGCGCTGACCGCAAGCGCGGCGTGATCCTCATCGGCCACGAACGGCCTGACGCCTGCGATGAACGCATCAATCTGAGCCGCCATAGCCGCGCGGCTGGCATCGCTCGCCCGCGTTGTTTCGCTGCCGATAGCGGCAATCGCACAGCCCGTCGCGGGCGACTCACGGTGGCGTCGGCTGAGATAGCTGCGCGCAATCTCGCCAAGGCTCCCGCCACTCGCGCGTGCAGCACCCGCCGCGCCATCGTCGAGTGCCCGCATGATCGCGGCGGCGATCAACGCATCGCGCGACGCGAAATGGCCATAAAATCCGCCATGCGTTAGCCCCGCTGCATCCATCAGCGGCGCAACCGCAAGCGAATCGATCCCATGCGCGCGGATATGCGCGGCCGCGAGCGCCAGAATCCGTTCGCGATTTTCCGCCTTTTGCGCCTGCGAATGGCCCATTTATGCTGCTCGCCTCCAAAACCCGCTTGACCATCAGCATGACAATCATCATGCTGATGGATGTTAAATATCATTCAGATCATCTGGTGACTGGCACGGGTTTTCTCGTGCTGCAAGCATTGATGCCGATGGAGAGCAGCTATGACCGAATCCACCCCCGAACCTCGCGTGACGCATGAGCGGATCGATCACATCCTCAAGATCACGATCGACAATCCGACGAAGAAAAACGCTTTCATTCCGGAAATGATGGCGCAGCTTAGCGACGCGCTGACCTTGCTCGATCGCGAGGATGATTTGTGGGTCGGTGTGCTGTGCGCGGCGGGCGACCACTTTACCGCCGGGCTCGACATGCCCAAATTCTTTGGTCCCGGCGCGACCGCCAAACCAACACCTGCCGGCAATATCGATCCGTTCGGGCTGCTCAGCCAGGCGAAAAAGCCAATCGTCACCGCAGTGCAGGGCATCTGCTTCACCATTGGGATCGAACTGGCGCTAGCGGGTGATATTGTCATCGCCGCTGACGACAGCCGCTTTTGCCAGATGGAAGCAAAACGCGGCATTGCGCCGCTCGGCGGCGCGCATTTCCGCTATCTGACTCGCGCTGGTTGGGGGAATGCCATGTATCATCTGTTCCTGTGCGATGAATTCGGGGCGGCGCAGGCGCATCGCATCGGGCTTGTCCAGGAAGTGGTGCCAGCGGGCACGCAGATCGACCGCGCGATGGAAATTGCGCGGATCATCGCCGCCAATGCGCCGCTCGGTATTCAGGTGACCAAACAAGCGGGGCGCACCTTCATCGAACATGGCGAGCAAGCCGCGATCGCCGCCGTCGCGACCGTGCGCGAGCGCGTGATGACCAGCGCCGACGCGGCGGAGGGCATTCGTTCGTTCGTCGAGCGTCGCCCGGCGGTTTTCCAGGGCCGCTGATCGACCAGGGCGAACGACCCATCAGCATCATTGCCTCGGGGGGGCGGCGGTCAAATCGCCTTGTTGGTCCGCCCGATTTGTGTCGAAATCATGCGTTGTGCCACCACCGGCTAGCGGGCATTGAACCGCGAACCTTGACGCTGCCGCGCAAAGGGCGCATGGGCCGCGCCTTGCTCGTTCGGCGAAAAGGCCGAACCGACCGCTGCTGCTTTGCGGCCTGCCAATCTGGACGATGATGACACTGACCGACCTTCCTCCCCCGCTCGCCGAAGCGCTTGTCGCGCGTGGCTATGAAGCGCTGACCCCGGTGCAGACCGCCGTCGCCGCCCCCGATGCGGCGGGGCGCGATTTGTTGGTGTCGGCGCAGACCGGGTCGGGCAAGACGGTGGCATTTGGGCTGGCGATGGCCAATGAACTGATCGGCAACCACGGGCTGACGCACGGCATCGCGCCGCAAGCGCTGGTCGTTGCCCCGACGCGCGAACTGGCGCTACAGGTCAGCCGCGAGCTGATGTGGCTTTATGCCAAGGCGGGCGCGCGGATCGCCACCTGCGTCGGCGGCATGGACGCCGCAAAGGAGCGCCGCTCGCTGGCCCATGGCACGCATATCGTGGTCGGCACGCCGGGCCGGTTGCGCGATCACCTGGAGCGCGGCGCGCTCGACCTGTCCGCACTTCGGGTTGCGGTGCTCGACGAAGCCGACGAAATGCTCGACATGGGTTTTCGCGAAGACCTTGAGGAAATTCTCGACGCGACGCCCAACGAACGCCGCACGCTGTTGTTTTCGGCCACATTGCCCAAGCCGATCGTTGCGCTCGCCAAGCGGTATCAGCGCGATGCGTTGCGGATCTCGACGGTGGGCGAGGATCGCGGGCATGGCGATATCGCCTATCAGGCCGTCACCATTGCGCCGTCGGATACCGAAAATGTCGTCGTCAACATGCTGCGCCTGCACGAGGCGGAGACGGCGATCCTGTTTTGCGCGACCCGCGATAATGTGCGCCACCTTCACGCCAGTCTGATCGACCGGGGCTTTTCGGCGGTCGCGCTGTCCGGGGAACATAGCCAGAATGAGCGCAACGCCGCACTTCAGGCGCTGCGCGACGGCCGCGCGCGGGTGTGCGTCGCAACCGATGTGGCCGCGCGCGGGATCGACCTGCCGAACCTTACCCTTGTCATCCATGTCGAGCTACCCCGCGATGCGGAGGCACTCCAACATCGCTCCGGCCGCACCGGCCGCGCGGGGCGCAAGGGGACCGCGGCGCTTATCGTCCCCTATCAGCGCCGTCGCATGGTCGAACGGATGCTGGGCGGCGCAAAAATCGCCGCCGAATGGATCGACCCGCCGACCGCCGACGACATCCGCACCAAGGATCGGGAACGCCTGCTCGCCGCCCTGCTCGCGCCGGTGGAGATTGAGGAGGAGGACCGCACGCTTGGTGCAAAGCTGCTCGCCGAGCGTAGCGCAGAGGACATCGCCGCCCTGCTCGTGCGCGCGCACCGCGCCGCCATGCCCCAGCCCGAGGAGTTGATCGAGCGCGGCGCGCCCCTGTCTGCTGGCCGGGCTGGTCCAGGTGCGGCCCCCGCGCCCCGCGCCGGGTTTGACGATGTGCTGTGGTTCAAGATCGACATTGGCCGCCGCCAAAATGCCGATCCGCGCTGGATCCTGCCGCTGCTGTGCCGCCGCGGGCACATTACCAAGGGTGAAGTTGGCGCGATCCGTATCGGGCCGAACGAAACCTTCTTCCAAATCCCGCGCAGCGTTGCGGGCAAGTTTCAGGACGCGCTCAAGCGCACCGCGTCAGAGGATGGCGGGGAAATCACGCCCGCACCGCAAGGGCCGGGCGCCACTGGCCCGCGCCGGGCGGGTCAGCCGCCCGCGCATCGCGGCGCCGTTCGCCCTACCCGCGTGCCGGCGCGCAAGCCCAGGGGCCGGTAAGCAAAATCGCCGCGACGGTCCTGCGCGCCCGAGGGGGGCAGGCGCGCAGGTAAGCGGCAGGCAGCGTCAGATCTTCGCTGCCGAAATGATCGGACCGCCCTTGCCATTTTGGACAAGAACCGCCGTTTTCAGGCCCGCAGGCGCCACCGGGAGCGCAAAGCTCGCCGCCTTGCCCGACCATTGGCCGACATTGACCAACTGCTTGACGATATTGCGGTGCGGGATGGTGCGACCGCCATTTTCGCCGGCCTGGATCGCCACATCAATCGTGCGCGGGTCATAACGCACGACCCAGACGGTCGCGTTGGTCGCCTTGCCCGCACCCACGGTCACCTTGCCAGCCGCCGACGTGATCGCCGGGCCGGTCTTCACAACGTTGCGCGCAATCGCCGCGTTCAGCTCGCCCTCGCGGCTGCCAAGCACGGCGTCGCGACCGTTGACGATGACTTGCGGGGTCGCCACCTGCGCACGGCCCGCGAAATGGGCGTAATCCCATTGGCGCGCAGTATAGGCAGGGCTGCCGAACACGTCCTTCCAGCCCAGATTATCCCAATAAGTGACCGCAAACGACAGCGGGATCACGTCGGCGCGATCCGCCAGCTTGTTGACCACCCGGTCGGCGGGCGGGCAGCTTGAGCAGCCCTGGCTCTGATACAGCTCAACCACCACCGGATGGGCGGGGTCGCCCACACTCGCCACTGCGGGGGCAGCGGCGGACGCGCCCTCGCCAGAGGGGGCCGGCGACGCGGTCGCGCCTGAGCAAGCGGCCAACAATAATGCGGTTGAGGTTGCAAGAAGAATTCGCATGTCACGCTCCTGAAAAACTTCGGGAAGACGGCGATGATCGGCGTCCTTGCACTCTATTCGCCATACCGCAGATCACGGTTACACACGGCCCAAAATTCGACAAACCGCCCCCAATTCACGCCCGGACGACCCGCGCCAATGCCCAAAATGGGGCATTTGAGGCGCGCCGCCGCCCCATCATCAACAATTGCGGTAAACACCCTATTTGCAATGCAAGCTGTTGTTGAAAAGCGACTCCGTCGCCCCGCCGCTCGTCCGGCCAAGCGATTTCACACGGCTATAATACGATAAAGCACCTGTATCGCAGATAAAGAGACGATGAACCGTCACAAAGCGGAAGGGCTCGTTAACCGTTTCCAACTATTCCCATGCGCAATCCATAACGCACGGGACGGGCAGATATGAGCATTAATCGGAACGGCACTATCGGTGGTGGGGTGATCTTGGCGGCCATGGCCCTGGCGGGCGTCGTCGCCTCGATGCAGATCGAACAAATCCGCTTTGGCGGTCCCATCCAGGTCAAGAACCAACAGGCCAGCGATCTGGTAGCCGACATTTTGCCGCCGCCCGAATATGTTATCGAACCCTATCTCGAAGCGACGATGCTGGTGAACAACCCGGCGTCGCTGGTGACACGCAAAGCGCGGCTTGGCGAATTGCGCAAGCAGTTTGACGATCGCTATACCTATTGGGAAAAGTCCGATCTTGAGCCTTCGCTCAAAACGTCGCTACTCGAATTATCAGGCGCATCGGCCAAACGGTTCTTTGCGGAAATCGACAAGTCGTTCATCCCGGCAATCGAGCGTCAGGATGCCGAGGCAATGCGCGCAAGCTATGCCCGGCTGAGCGCAGACTATGCCGATCAGCGTCAGAAGATCGACACGCTGGTCTCCGCGACGACCGCTTATCAGCAAAAGCTGGCCGCCGACAGCGCGGCAACGCTCACCAGCACCATCGCGTTGCTGGTCGGAATTGGGCTGGCGGTTGCCGGCATGTTGATGGCGGGCGTTTGGTACATCGTGTCGGGCGCGCTCAAGCCGCTGGCGGCAACGGCGGACGCAATGGAGCGGCTGGCAGGCGGCGATTTCGATGTCGCCGCGCCGGGCGCTGGCCGCAAGGACGAAATCGGGACGATGGCGGCCGCATTCGAAGTGTTCCGTCAGTCTTCGCGCGCGCAAGCGGCAAGCCAGGCGAAGCAGCGCGTCGTGGTAACCGAATTGGCTCAGGCGATGGACTCACTGGCAGCGGGCGACATGACCTATCGCATCGAAACGGAACTCGCGCCCGAATATGAAAGCCTGCGCACCGGATTCAACAAATCGATCACCGGCCTCAGCGAAATCATGTCGAGCGTGGCGGGCACCGCATCAAGCGTCCATAGCGGCGCGTCCGAAATTCGCGCGGCATCCGATGACCTCGCACTGCGCACCGAGCAACAGGCAGCCAGCCTTGAAGAAACATCGGCCGCGATGAACCAGGTCACCTCTATGGTGCGCGACACCGCCAAGGGCGCGTCGGAAGTACATCGTTCGATCGACGAGGCGCACCGCGAAGCCAGCGAAGGCGGCGCGGTGGTCAAGCGCGCGGTCGGCGCGATGGGCGCGATCGAGAAATCGGCGAACGAAATCACCCAGATCATCAACGTGATCGACGGGATTGCGTTTCAGACCAACCTGCCGGCGCTCAACGCCGGTGTTGAGGCGGCACGTGCGGGCGACGCGGGCAAGGGCTTTGCGGTTGTCGCCAACGAAGTCCGCGCCCTCGCCCAGCGTTCGGCGGACGCGGCCAAGGATATCAAGGGCCTCATTACCACATCGGCCGAACAGGTCAGCACGGGCGTGTCGCTTGTGGGCGAGACCGGGACGCTGCTCGACCGGATCGTGACGCGCATCGGCGACATCAGCGGTATGATCACCACCATCGCGCAATCGGCGGAGACGCAGGCCACCAACCTGCAACAGGTCAACGGCGCGGTTGGCGAAATGGACAAGATGACGCAGCAGAACGCCGCAATGGTCGAACAATCGACCGCTGCTGCCCGCAGCCTGGCAAGCGAAGCCGAAGCGCTTGCGGATGTCGTGGCCCGGTTCAAGCTCGCGGGTGACGCGCCTGCCCACCGCAACAGCCGCCCGGCGACAAAGCGGGTGGCACGCGCGCCGATGGTGTCGGGCAATCTTGCACTCAAATCATCGGATGGCGACGACGACTGGTCCGAATTCTGACCGGTAAGGGGGGAGAGCGCCCGTGGCGATGACAACCCTAACGCTTCCGACGCGGTGCGATCGTCCGGCGGCTGCGGCGCTGCTCCCCGAGCTTCGCGCTGCGGTGGCAGCGGGCGGAGTCGCGATCGACGGCGCCGAGGTGGCGCATTTCGGCCAGGCAATGCTGCAATTGTTGCTGAGCGCACGCAAGATGCTTGCCGCGCAAAAGCAGCCGATGCCGGTCACGGCATCACCTGCGATGCAAGCAGCGCTCGCCACCGCCGATGCTGAGCATCTGCTCGACGATGGATCAACGCGATGACCAATGAAGAAATCCAGGCAATCTTTTTCATCGAATGCGATGAAGCGCTTGCCGCCGCCGAAGCGGCACTTGACCGGTGCCGCGCAGGGCAAGCCGATGACGAGACGATCAACGCCATTTTCCGCGCGGTCCATTCGATAAAGGGTGGCGCGGGCGCGTTCGGCTTTACCGCGCTTCAGGCCTATACGCACGGTTTCGAGACATTGCTGTCCGATGTACGCGACGGCACAGTGTCGGTCAGCGATCCGCTGGTCGCGCTGATGCTGCGCGCGCTGGATACGCTCGGCGATCATGTCGGCGCGGCGCGCGACGGTGGAACGGCCCCCGACGATGCGGCGCTGCTTGCGCAACTGGCGGCTGCGCAAGCGGGCGCGATTGCTGCTCCTGATACTGACGATGCACCGCCCGCCGGAGTGGCACCGGCCGACGACACCGATGACTTCGCCTTCGATCTCGACGCGATGCTGGGCGATATTGTTGCCGATGTATCGGCCAATGCCAACTGGATCGTGACCATCCATCCGCATGCGGACGCCATGGCGAATGGGAGTGAGCCGATCCTCCTGCTGCGCGAGTTGCGCGCGCTGGGCGACGGGCGTGCGTCGCTCGACGATGGCGCGGTGCCGATGCTCGACGCGTTCGATGTGGAGCAAGGCTATCTGGCGTGGCGAGTTACCCTCCCCGGCAGTGTCGAGCGCAGCGCGATTGAGGATATTTTCGATTTCGTCGGCGATGGCTGCACGCTGACCATCGCGCGCGAGGGCGAGGAAGTCGCCGCGCCAGTTGCGGCGGTTGAGGCCTCCGCGCCGGTGGTTGCACCAGTGCCCGCACCAGCGCCTGTTGCCGCACCCGCGCCGACACCAGAAAAGCCAGCGCTGACAGTGACCCCGCCCGTCGAAGCCCCCGCCGCTGCACCCGCCGCCGCTGCGGGGCAGTCGATCCGCATCGACCTCGCCAAGCTCGACCGGCTGATCGACGCGGTCGGCGAATTGGTGATCGCGCAGGCCATGCTTGCCCAACGCCTCTCGGGCCAAGGGCTTGCGGGCAGTGAAGAAATGGCAATGCTCGACGGGCTGACCCGCGATATCCAGGAAAGCGCGATGTCGATCCGCGCCCAGCCGATCGGTTCGGTCTTCAGCCGCGTGCCCCGCATCCTGCGCGAGTTGGAGTCTTCCACCGGCAAGGCTGTGCGACTCGAAGTATCGGGCGAAGGCACCGAACTCGACAAAACGGTTATCGAACGGCTGAGCGAGCCGCTCACGCACCTGATCCGCAATGCCGTCGACCATGGCATCGAACCTGCCGCCGATCGCATCGCCGCCGGGAAACCGGCCGAGGGTGTGCTGCATTTGTCGGCGGAGCATCGTTCGGGCCGCATCCTCATCCGCATCGCCGATGACGGGCGCGGCATCGACCGGCCGCGCGTTTATGCCAAGGCGGTGGAGCGTGGACTGATTGCCGCCGACGCCGTGCTCAGCGACGAGGAAATCGACAATCTCATCTTCGCTCCCGGCTTTTCGACCGCGCAAACGCTGTCCAACATTTCAGGACGCGGGGTCGGCATGGATGTCGTGCGCCAGAATGTGAAGGAGTTGGGCGGGCGCATTTCGATCGAATCGGTGACGGGCAAGGGATCGGTGTTCACGCTGGCGCTGCCGCTGACGCTCGCGATTTCGGACGGCATGATTGTAACGGTCGGCGATCAGACATTGGTGGTGCCGCTTGCCCATGTCGTCGAAAGTCTGCGGCCAGAGGCTGGCGATGTGCAGCATCTGGGCGTCGGGCGCGCGATGCTCAACGTCCGCGGGCAATTTCTGCCCATTCTCCCGCTTGAAAGCGCGGTCGGCGCGCGTGGCGCGGTATTGAATCCGGCCGAGGCCGTGCTGATCGTGGTCGATACCGAAGCCGCGGGTCAGGCCGCATTGCTGGTCGACACCATTTGCGATCAGCGCCAGTTCGTTATCAAAAGCCTCGATACGCATTACCGCTCGGTAAAGGGTGTGGCGGGGGCGACGATTCTGGGGAATGGCCGGGTCGCGCTCATCGTCGATGTCGATGAACTGGTGGCGGGCGCGGTGAGCGAAGCGCCGCAATTGTTGGATGCGGCATGAACGCGCTTGCTCAGGCGTTTGAAAAACTGCCCGGAATCAGCCGGGGCGTCTATACCCCGACCGACTTCGAAGCGGTGCGCCGGATCGTGCATCAGACGGCGGGCATTGTGCTGGTGCCCGGCAAGGCGATGCTCGTTTACTCGCGGCTCGCGCCGCTTGTGCGCAATAGCGGATCGGGCACCTTTGCCGCTTATGTAAAGCGCATCGAAACCGATGAGGCAGAGCGGC
>PNLG01000117.1 GCA_013822915.1 Sphingomonas sp.
GCCAAACCACTGCGTCGTGACTGCTGTTTGTCTTTGTGCTTCTGGTCCTGCGGGCGACCCTTTCAGCGCCACCGCCTGCCAGAATGCCACGGTGCTGGTAAAGCCTTGCGGCGGGCGATCAAGCAGAACCGCGCGCGCCCGCCCAATATCGAGCGTATCGGGCAATAACATCGCCAGCAGCGCCGCTTGCTCGGGCAGCAATGTATTGATGTTGATCCGCGTCGGCCGCGCGACGGGCAGCGCGCAAACCCATGGTCGGAGCCGTGCGTAAAGCTCTGGCGTCACGCCGCTCACCGCCCGCAGCTCGCTCGCATCCGCCATCAGCGCGTTTGCGGGCAGATACCGCGGAGCGAGCGCGGCATAATCCGAATCCTCCGCTCCCTCGACCTGGGGGGTATTGTCGGTATCCAGCCAGTCGGCGGTGGCGGCCGCGATGCTGCGCCCCTGTTGGTCGGGCACGCCAATCAAGCGCATCAACCGCGCGAATTGGTCGATCGACGCCGGGCGCGCGACAAACGTGTCAGTGTCGCTCGGCTGGACCAGACCATTCAGGTTGAAACAATTGCCGCCATCGGTGGCCGTCGCGGTTGCAAGGCCGCCGGGAATGGGGAGCGGGATTGGCCGCCCCGCCCAGTCACCCTGAAGCGTCACCCGCGCCGCATCGCGCGCCAGCACGCTGTCGATCCGCACCATCGCGGCCGTTTCTGCGGCCATGGCAAAGGCGCGTGCCTGCTCCATCGCGATCGCATTGCCGCCCAGCCGGGTCGCCAGCCGCATCCGTTCCAGCGCGTGCCCCGCGAGCACCGCGATGACCGCGACCAGCAGCAGCACGGTCAGCAGCGCAGCGCCACGTTCGCGCGGCGGCACAAGGCCGGGGCGTTTAAGGGGCATTGCCATCCTCCCCCGTCGTCGGCGGGGTATAGCCCGTGCCAACGAGCATCACTAACCGATAACGGCGACCGTCGGTTCGGGTGATCTGCATCTCAAGCGCTTCGGGCAAGATAGCTGCTCCCTGCGGCTGCCAGCGATCGCTCCACGCGCCTGCCAGCCGATAGCGCAGCGTCACCGCGCTGACCCCGCGCAGCATCGGTGCGGCCGGAAATGGCGCCGCGCCGTCGAGCAGGGGATAGGCGAGGCGTTCAAGTGTGCCACTCCGCACTCGATACTCAACTTTTTGCGCATCGGGCCGGGGCGCTTCATCAAGATTGGTCCAGCCGCCGCGAACAAGCGCGATCATCGGATCGCTCTCGGACCCCGACGCGCCTTCGAAAGGCGCAAGCGGCGTGCCCTGCTCATCGCGCGTCTCGCGCGGCAGCGCTTGCGCCAGGTCGGCGCTGAGCAGCGCATTGAGCCGGTTGAGCGCGCCGATATCGTCGAACTTGGCTTGCGTAATCCCCTGCGCGCGCACGCTAAACGCCAGCAACGCCACCCCGCCCGCGGCCAGCAAGCCGAAGATCAAAAGCGCGATCATCACTTCGATCAGCGTGAAGCCGTGTTCGGTGGAACGCAAAGGGGGCGTGAAGCCGTGTTCGGTGGAACGCAAAGGGGGCGTGAAGCCGTGTTCGGCGGAACGCGGCAGCATCCGCCGGTTCGCACTCATCGTAATCATGTCCGAGGGCCTTGCGCCGAAGGCTGGCCCGGCGGTGCGGGCGGGCGGCGCGGCGCGGCCGCGGGCGGGCGGATCATGGTGAGCTGGCCCACAACCGCGCCCGACGCATCGCTGACGCTGACATCGAGCCGCAATGCGCCCTGATCGCCGATGGGCGCGGCAAGCCGTTGCCAGCGCCACGCGCGACCGCCATTAGTCTCGCTTCCGCCCAGATTGCCGCGCGTCGGCGGTGTGGGATCGGTCAGGGCCTCGACCGCAATGTTGCGCGCGACGATCTGCGCCATCAGCGCGGTCTCCAGCGACGCAGCGCTGCGCACGGTCGCCCCCTCCAGCCGGATCAGCGCCAGCGCGGCCAGGCTGAACACCGCCAGCGCCACCATCATCTCGATAAGGGTAAAGCCGCGTGACCGGCGCGTCTCAACCATTGATCGTGACCGCACCGTCGATGCCGATCTGCACCGAAATCACGTCATTGCCGCGTTGCAACCGCACGGTCATCGGCGTGCTGCCTAGGCCAGCTGAATCAAAGATCACGCGGTCGCGGCTGGCCTCGGTGACGATCGCCGGACGGACATCGGCGCCCCAGCGCGTGACCAGCATCGGCTTTTCGCTCACCGGCGCCCATGCGCCCGCCGCACGCTTGTCAAAGCCATAGCCGCCGTCGCTGACCCAGACGCTCACCGAGCGCCCCTCGATAATCGCCATGTCGTGCGCGGCGCGCACACGGGCGGCAAAACGTTCCGCATCGTCGCGCAAGGCCCCACGCGGGTCAGGCCATGCGAGCACAACTGCGGCCGACGCCAGCCCGATCAGCGTGAGCACGATCATCAGCTCGACAAGCGTAAAGCCTGCACTGGCGCCGCGTCCATAGCGGCTGGGGCGCGGCGGCCTGACCATGGCCGATTACTGCCAGCTGCCGATATCGGCATCGACGCCCTCGCCGCCCTCCCGACCATCGGCGCCATAGCTCCAGATGTCGATCGCGCCGTGGGTGCCGGGTTGCGCATAAAGGTAATCGCGGCCCCACGGATCCTGGGGCAGCTTCTTGATATAACCGCCCTTTTGATAGCGCGAAGGATCGGTCAGCGATGCGGGCGGCGACACCAACGCCTGCAACCCGTCAGCGGTGGAGGGATAGTTGAACTGTTGGAGGCGATACACCTCAAGCGCCTGTTCGATCGTCGCGATGTCGGACTTGGCCTTTTGCACCTTGCCCTGATCGCCAAGCGGAATGACGTTGAGCGCCACAATCGTCGCCAGCAGACCCAGAATGACTATCACCACCATCAGCTCGACCAGCGTGAAGCCGTTTTCGGCGGAACGCCTCAAGGGCGTGAAGCCGTTTTCGGCGGAACGCCTCAAGGGCGTGAAGCCGTTTTCGGCGGAACGCCTCAAGGGCGTGAAGCCGTTTTCGGCGGAACGCCGATGGGGAATGAAGCCGTTTTCGGCGGAACGCCTGCGGCGGGAATTCGGGCGTTTGGGGAAAGGCGCGCGCTGAACCATGATACTCCTTACTGGCCGGCCAGAGTGTTAAGCTGAAGAATGGGGAGCAAAATCGATAGCACAATCGTCGCGACAATGCCGCCCATCACCACAATGATCGCCGGTTCGAGCAGCGACAGCGCGGTCGCCGTGAACCGGTCAAATTCACGCTCCAGATAATCGGCGGCACGTTCGAGCATTTCGTCAAGCCGCCCCGCCGCTTCGCCCGATGCGGCCAGATAGGTGAGCAGCGGCGGAAAGACGCCCGAGCGCCGCATTGCCGCCGACAAGCTGCCGCCCTGACGGATCGAATCGGTGATCTCGTCAGATGCCTGGCGCAGCCGCGCATTGTGGATCGTGCCCGATGTCAGCGCGAGCCCCTCCAGCAACGGCAACCGGCTCGCCACCATCGTTGACAGCGTGCGCGCCATCCGCGCCGCGTGCAAATCGCGCAGCAACCGACCGAGCAACGGCACGCGCAGCAGCCAGCCATCGAACGCCAACTTGATCTGCGGCTCGCGCAAAGCCTGCCGAAAACCGGCGGCGATCAACACTACGCCGATAATCAGCGCCCACCAATAGCCCGCCAGAAACGCCGACAGCGCGATCACCACCCGCGTCAACAGCGGCAATTGCTGCCCCACGGTGTCGAACTGCTCAACGACCTGCGGCACGACGAAAATCATCAGCGCGGCGACCACCGCCATCGCCACCGTCGCCAGCACCGCCGGATAGGCAAGCGTCGTAATCATCTTGCTGCGGATTTCGGCCTGACGTTCGAGCAGCACTGACAGCCGCTCCAAAATGGTCGGCAACGCGCCCGAACTCTCGCCCGCCGATACCATCGCACAGTAAAGTGCGGGAAAGCTTTTGGGCTCGCGCGCCATCGATTCGGCCAGCCGCCGCCCCTCCACCACGCCCAGATGGACGCGGCCGACAATATCGCGGACGTGCGGCTGCTCGGTCTGGCGCACGATGGTGCGCAGCGATTCCTCGAGCGGGCTGACCCGGTTCAGCGTCGCCAATTGCCGCGTGAACAGCGTCAAATGCTTGCCGGACATGCGCGGGGTGCGGCCAAGTTGGGCGAGCAGCGATGGCGCGGCTGCGGGCTTGTCGGCGGTGCTCGCGGGATCAATGCGGACGACATAGAGTTTGCGTGCGTCAAGCGCTGCCTGCGCGCGCTCGATCGTATCGGCCTTGACCGCGCCGCGCTTCTCGCGCCCGCCGGTATCGATCGCGATATACTCGAAATCGGCCATGGCCTGGCTTAGGCCTCCGCCATGTCGCTGCGCGAAACGCGCACGGCTTCCTCGGGCGTGGTCAGCCCGTCGCGGACCATTTGCCGCGCTGCCGATCCCAGATTCGGCGCATTGATGAACGCATGGCGCGCGATGATCGCCTCGTCCCCGCCATCGTTGATGAGGCGGCGGATGGTGTCGTCGATGCGGATCGCCTCGAACACGCCGATCCGCCCCTTAAACCCCGTGTTGCCGCACTCGCTGCAGCCGACGGGTTCATAGACGATCGCGCCGGGATCAAAGCCCAGCAACGCCGACACCGACCCCTGCGCCTGCACGGACCGCCGACAGCTTTGGCACAGCCGCCGCACCAGCCGCTGCGCAATCACCCCGCGCAGTGTCGAGGCGAGCAGGAACGGCTCAACCTTCATGTCGCGCATGCGCGTGATCGCGCCGATTGCGTCGTTCGTGTGGACGGTCGACAGCACCAGATGCCCGGTCAGCGAGGCCTGCACCGCAATCTCCGCCGTCTCGCGGTCGCGGATTTCGCCAACCATCACCACGTCAGGATCCTGGCGCAGGATCGCGCGCAAGCCCGCGGCAAAGGTCAGCCCGACCTTCGGGTTCACCTGCGTCTGCCCGACCCCATCGACCGCATATTCGACCGGGTCTTCCACGGTCAGGATATTGCGCGTGCCGTCGTTGAGCAGGCGAAGTGCGGCATAGAGCGTCGTCGTCTTGCCGCTGCCGGTCGGGCCGGTGACGAGTACAATGCCATTGGGTTCAGCAATCGCGGATCGTAGCATCGTATTAATCGCGGGCGACATGCCCAGCACGTCGAGGTTGATGCCAGCATTCTCCTTGTCGAGAATGCGCAGCACGACGCGCTCGCCCGCACGGCTCGGCAAGGTCGAGACGCGCACGTCGAGCAGCTTGCCCCCCAGCGACAGCCCCATCCGCCCGTCCTGCGGCACGCGGCGTTCGGCAATGTCCAATCGCGCCATCACCTTGATCCGGCTGACCACCACGGGCGCGACATGCGGCGGCATGCGCAGCGTTTCGCGCAGCACCCCGTCGATCCGCATCCGCACCACCAGACCCGTTTCATAGGGTTCAATATGAATGTCCGACACGCCATTGCGCGCCGCATCGGCGATGATTCCGTTGATCAGGCGGATGGCGGGCGCGTCGTCCGCTGTATCAAGCAAATCCTCAGCCGTCGGCAGATTGCCCGCCAGCAGGTCAAGCTCATCGCCGAGGCCAAGCGAACCCGCCGCCGCCGCCGCTGCCTGCCCATCCATCGCATAGCGATCGGACAGCATCCGGTCGAATTCCTCCGGCTTGGCAAAGGTGACATCGAACGGCCGCGCGAGGTGGCGGCGCAACTCCAGCAGGACGCGCGGCTCCGCCCCTTCGCGCAACGCGACCGAAAAATGCCCATCGGCACCGGGATCAAGCACTACCCCAAATTTGCGCGCAAAGGCATAGGGAATGCCGACCACTGGCGGTGTACTGATGGTCATGCCATCGGCTGCGTCCACCGTCAGCACGGGGCCGGTGCCCATCGGCTTGACCTCGCTTGCCATTACTTCTTGCCCCCTTTGGGATCGCTCAGCGGGTTGGCGGCAGCGGGCATCGCGGGCAGGCCGATGCGAGGGTCTTCGATACTGCCCGGCTTGGGCGCGGCGGGGAGCGGCGGTTCGGCGCCCAGATAATCGCGCACCAACTGATCGATGCTTGGCTCGGCACCTGGATTCTGCAAACCCTGTTGCAAGCGCAGATAGCCGTAACGCTGCTCGGTCACCCGCCGCGCATCTTCGGCCGAGCGAATGATCGTTGGGCGAATGAAGATCATCAAATTGGTCTTGGTGCGCTGTTTCGCGCGCGAGCGGAACAATTGCCCGAGTGCTGGGATGTCCCCCAACAGCGGGATTTTCTCAATCGTGTTGCGTTCCTCGTCCGACAACAGCCCGCCGATGATCGCGATCTGCCCGTCATCGACGGTCATTGTCGTCTCAACCTCGCGCTTGTTGAGGATGAGATCACTATTGTCGGTCGACACCGGGCCGGAGATCGAGCTGACTTGCTGACGCAGGAACAGCTTGATCGTCCCGCTCGAATTCACTTGCGGGCGCACCTCAAGCTGAATGCCGACATTCTCGCGCTGGACGGTGCGGAACGCATTGTCGAAATTCTGACTAAGCGCCTGGCCGGTGGTGATCGGAATTTCCTGCCCCACCAAAATCCGCGCGGGTTGATTGTCGAGCGTGGTCACATTGGGCGCTTGCAGCAGGTTCGACGTCGAATCGCTTTTCACAGCATTGATGATGCCGGCAAAAACGCCATCACTCCCAATGCGCGAGCCAAAGCCGCCAAGTCCGCCTGATGCCCCCAAAATGCCGCTGATCGCCGATTGGGCGAGCTGATCGGAAAGGCCACTGTTGGTGCTGTTGGTCACCGTGCCGCCGTTGATCGTGGTGGTGGAGGTGTTCAGTTCGCGCGCGGCAACCGCCCCTGCGACCGTCAACAAATTGGGCGCGGTGTTTGAAAAGCTGGACGACACGATCGGCAAATCGCCGCCCAGGCTGCCCAGCAACAACTGCACGCCCAGCCGATTGGCAGTTGCATCCGAAACTTCGGCAATAATCGCCTCGACCAGCACTTGCTCGCGCCGGGTATCAAGCTGACGGATCACCTCGGCAAGCTGGCGCTGGACCTCGGCCGGCCCGGCGATGACGATAGCATTTGCCCCGGTAAAGCGGGTTACGACCGCAGCGGTTCGCCCGCCATCGGCAACGATCGCGGGCTGGGCATTGGGATTGCCCCCGCCGCCACCCGATGGCGCTGGGCTGGCTTGAGGGGGTACGATGTTGCGCGCATTGGCCGTGCCCTGCGCGTTCGCACTACCGCCAAAGGTCGAACTTTGCTGGGAGAGCTGCGCTGCTTGTGGCGCCTGAGTCGGTTGCTGGCCGACCAGTTCCTGCAATACGGGAAGCAATTGCTCAGCGTCGGCGTTTTGCAGGAAAACGACCTTGATCTCGGTCCCTGCCGAAGCGCGGCGGTCGAGGTCGGCGGCGACTTCGGCCAGCCGCGCGACGGTCGCCGCATCCCCGCGCAGCGCAACTGCATTCGAGCTGTTGATCGCGACAATCGCCACGCCCTGCCCGCCGCCCGTCTGGCTACCGCCAGCAAGTGCAGTCAACGCTGCCGAAATCTCGCGCGCGCCCGCATTCTTGAGCGCAACGATGCGCGTTGACGCGCTATCGGTGTCGATCCGCGACAAGACTTCACGGATGCGCCGCACATTGTCGGCAAAATCGACAATCACGATCGAATTGCCCGCGCGATTGGCACTCACGGCGCCCTGCCCGCTGATGAGCGGGCGCACCGTGTCGAGCGCGCTTGTGGCATCAATCGCGCGCAGGCGGATAATCTCGGTCACATAGGCATTGCGATTGGCCGTCGCGCTTCCACCCACACGGTTGGGCTGGGACGCCGCGCCGTCGACCGGTTGAATTCGGAACGCCCCGTTGGAGGTGGGCACTGCGACCAGCCCGTTCGCACGCAGCGTCGCCAGGAAAATCTCGAAATACTCGGATCGCGACAAGGCCCGGTCGGTAACGACCGTCACCTTGCCTTGCACCCGGCTGTCGATAATGAATGTGCGCCCCGTCACCTTGGCGGCATCGCCGATAAAGGCACGGATGTCGGCATCGCGGACGTTCAGGGTCGTCTGTGCGCACAAAGGCTGGGCCAGCGTCATTGCGAGAGCCAGCACCGTGATGCTGGCGGTCGAGCGGCGGAAAGACCCCATCACTGGCCTGCAACGTTCAAGGTGAGCGGCAACACATCTGCACCCCGTTCCACCGTGACCGAGAGCGTCCCGCCCTTGGCAAACTGGCCCGACAAAGCTTCGATATCGCCCGGTCCCGTCACTGGCCGCCCCCCAATTTGCGTTACCACATCGCCCTCCTTCAATCCGATTTTCCGAAATGCCGCGCCCGACCCCTGCGGCCGCACCACCAGCCCGCTGACCTTGCCGCCGTCGATCCGCGGAATAAAACCAACCTCTGCCCGCAATTGTGCAAACGTCACCCCTGACGGATCAACCGATGCCGCAGGCGCAGCGCCGGACGCGGGCGATGTTGCGGGCGGCGCGCCAGGCACCGTCGGCGCGGTCCCGCCGCTTGCCTGATCGATCGCCAGCACTTCTTCCTTGCCGCCACGCTCGATTGTGACCCGGTCGAACGCAACGGCCTTAAGTGTCGCGCCGGGGGTAATTTCCTCGCCGACCGAATAGCTTTTCTGCTCGCCATCGGGGCCGGCGATGATCGCTGCCCCCCGACCGGTCGCTGCATCGAGCCGGGTGCCGAACAGCGTCAACTGCAGCGAAGTAACAACCTCCGCAGGCGCTGCACCCGGTGTTGCCGCATCCAGCCGGAAAAAGGGATCAAAGCCGTGCAGAAGGCCACTTGCCCGATCCGCCATGCCGGGCGCGCGGACCTTCCACGAACCGACGGGATCAACAGGGGTTATCACCGTCCAGACGAGCCGCGCGCCTTGCCATGCCAACAGCGCCAGCAACAGAATTTCAATCGCGATATACAAACGGGCGAGCGGCACCCTTCGCAACAGGGTGCGAACGCGT
>PNLG01000272.1 GCA_013822915.1 Sphingomonas sp.
CACGCCCTTGCCCCCATCATTGCCTCCGCTTGCAAACCCAGAAATCGAGCTGGCGATCAGCTATGCGGCTCCGGCGCACCGCCCGGCGCTATGGGCGCTGTGGGCGCTCGATGCGCAATTGGCGGCGATGCTGGCACGCGCGAGCGACCCGATGCTCGCACGGCTGCGGCTAACCTGGTGGCGGGAAGCGCTGATCCGGCTCGATACAGCACCAGCCCCGGCGCAACCGTTGCTGGCGGCGATCGCGACGGGAATCCTGCCCGGTGGCGTGACAGGCGAGGACCTCGCCGTGCTGACCGATGGCTGGGAATCGTTGCTGGTGCCCGATCCATTGGCGGCGGAGGATGTGCGCGATTATGCGCGGGGGCGGGGGGCGCTGTTCGTGCTGGGTGGGCAGTTGCTGGGCGCGGCGTCGCCGACGCTGGTGGCGGCGGGTGAGGGGTGGGCACTTGCCGACCTTGCCGGCCATGTCCGCAGTGAGGAAACGGCAGCGATGGCGCACGGCCTCGCCGCCCCGCTGGTGCGTCAGGCATTGGTGGCGCGCTGGCCGCGAGCGCTGCGGCCCCTGGGCGTGGTGCTGGTGCTGGCCGAGCGCGACTTGCGCCGGCCGGGCGAGCCGCGCGGGGCACCCCGGCGGGTGTTACGGATGGTGCGGCACCGAATTACGGGTCGATAAGCTTTTGTCGGTGCGCGGGTTTCGCTAATATCGCGGGCAAAGGACGGGGGGATCGGCATGGTGCGCTACATTGCGGGGGGCGCTGCGGCGCTGTTACTGGCAGCAGCAGCGATTTTCTGGGCGAATACGCGTGACAATGGCGCGGCGGCCAACGCTGTGCTCCCGGCCCTGACCACGGCGGATCAGACCGCGCCAGACTCCGGCCCCTTGCCCGATACGGTACCAGAGGCAAGCGCCAAAACGCGCGAAGAACGCCGCTTTGGCCGCTACGACAAGGACAAGGACGGCAGCATTGCCCGCGATGAATATCTCGCGTCACGGCGCAAAGCCTTTGCCAAGCTCGATACCAATGGCGATGGCGCGCTCAGCTTTGAGGAATGGGCGATCAAGACGACCGCCAAATTTGCGGGCGCCGACCGCGATAAATCAGGCGCGCTGACCCGGGACGAATTCGCGACCACGGCGGTGGTGCGCAAGGCGCGACCAAAGCCCAAATGCGTCTGCCCGCCGCAAGCGCCGGTCGGTGAGGATGAGGGCTAGAGGTTTGTTCTACTGACGTGGAGGCGGCACCGGCCCGCTCCCCGATTTAGTGTAATTGAAACAAACTCTAAGCCGCCACCCAATCCGCCATCGCCGCCCGCGCGCGCGCGGTATAGAGCAGCTTGCGGTCGGCCTTTTTCGTGCGCCCCTCAATCGGCGGCATCAGCCCGAAATTGATGTTCATCGGCTGATAGCTCTCTGCCTCGGCCGCCCCCGTGATGTGATGGAGGAGGGCGCCAAGCGCGGTCTCAACCGGCGGCGGCGCCATTGTCCGCCCCGCCAGTTCGGCCGCCGCAAACCGCCCCGCGAGCAGGCCGATGGCCGCACTTTCGACATAGCCCTCGCACCCGGTAATCTGCCCGGCAAAGCGGATATTGGGCCGCGATTTCAGCCGCAGCCATGCGTCCAGCAATTCGGGGGAGCGGATAAAGGTGTTGCGGTGCAAGCCGCCCAGCCGCGCAAATTCCGCATTTTCCAGCCCTGGGATGGTGCGGAACAAGCGGACTTGTTCGGCATGTTTCAGCTTGGTTTGGAACCCGACAATGTTCCATAACGACCCGCTCGCATTATCCTGGCGCAATTGCACCACGGCATAGGGCCAGCGCCCGGTGCGCGGATCGTCCAGCCCGACGGGCTTCATCGGGCCATAACGCAGCGTGTCGACGCCGCGTTCGGCCATTACTTCGATCGGCATGCACCCTTCGAAATAGGGCACGTTTTCCCATTGCTTATACTCGGTTTTCTCACCCGCGATCAGGCCGGCGTGAAAGGCGAGATACTGATCCCGGTTCATCGGGCAATTGATGTAATCCTTGGTCTCGCTTTTATCCCAGCGCGACTGCATCCACGCGACGCTCATGTCGATGCTGTCGCGGTGGACGATGGGGGCAATCGCATCGAAAAAGGCGAGCGCGTCGCGCCCCGTCTCCGCCCCGATGCTGTCGGCGAGCGTCGGCGCGGTCAGCGGCCCGGTGGCGATGATCGCCGGGCCATCGGGCAAGCTGTCCACCCGTTCGCGCACGATCGTGATGTTCGGATGCGCGCTGAGCGCCGCCGTCACCCCTGCCGCAAAGCCGTCGCGGTCCACCGCCAGCGCCGAGCCTGCGGGCACCGCGTGCCGGTCCCCCATGGCCATGATGAGCGAGCCAAGCCCGCGCATTTCGGCATGGAGCAGACCCACGGCATTGCGCTCCGCATCGTCGGAACGAAAGCTGTTGGAGCAAACCAGTTCCGCCAGCGCGTCGCTGTGATGCGCAGGCGTGGTCGCGCCCGACCCGCGCATTTCGGACAGCCGCACGCGAACCCCTGCCTGCGCGAGCTGCCAGGCGGCTTCTGATCCGGCCAGCCCGCCGCCGATGATGTGGATATCGTGTGTCATGGGCAAGTCATCATGCTGCGCTTCACGCTTTGAGGGGGGATTGATTCACGCGGAGGCGCGAAGATGCGGAGGGACGGTAGCCATTGACGATCCGCTTGACGCCGTCCTTCAAAAGCGCCGTGTTGAAATTCATGAGAAGACCAGCCTGAAGGCCGGTCAGGCGCAGATAGGTCATTAGCTGCTTTTCGTGCACTGGCGCTAAGCGTTCGACCGATTTTATCTCAACAATAACAATCTCTTCGACGAGCAGGTCGATTTTGAACGCGGCTGGAAATATCTGACCTTCATCAACAAGATCAACCGGTACCTGCCGACGTACCCGCAAGCCCCCGCGCTCAAGGGCGGCCGCCAGGAGTTGTTCGTAAACGACCTCGAGCAGACCGGGGCCCATGCGCATGTGGAGCTTCATCGCGGCATCAAGAACGGCCCCGGTCGTATCGTCGATTTCCACTTGCTTCTCCGCGACCCTCCGCGTTTCCGCGTGAATCTCGCTTCTCTATAACAGGTCGATCTGCTTGTCCCCATCCCCGCGCGCTTTGGCGGATTTGACCGTGTCGGTGCGCGCCCAGGGCAGGTCGAGGCGGCGCGCCGGGCGGCCATTTTTGGCATCGGGGAACATCTCGGCAATGGTCACCACTTGCAAGCGATCATATTCGCGCCCGATGGTGGGGTGGGTATATTTGCCAGCCGCCGTCATTTCATCGCGCATCGCCTTGGTTGGCATATCCATGCAGATCAGCACGCCAATCTCTGCCTTTTCGCGCTGCACCGTGCCCATCAGATCGCGCAGATCGCGCGGGCCGGTCTTGCCCGATTTCACCTGAATGATGCAGCGCCCGTTCGTGTCCTTGTCGATGAAGAACAGCCCGATCCCGTCGATCCCGCCATCACCGCCCTTTTTCTCGTTGATGCGCGCCTGATTGTCGGAAAAACTGAGCACGGCCCATTTCTCAAATTCCTTGCGGGTCTTGTCATCGCGGCGATTGGCGAGCGCGATGGCGCTGGCAAGATCGCGCGGGACGCCGTCGAGCAGGATGTTGGCTTCGAGTTCGGGCCAGCGTTCGGCATATTGATCGGCCAGCCGTTTCAGGATGAGCGCAATGGATTGATAGGTGATGTCAATGCCGATCCAGCGGCGGTTCAGCCGCTGCGCCACCGCCACGGTGGTGCCGCAGCCGCAATAGGCATCGAGCACGGTATCGCCTTCGTTCGAGGAGGCGCGGATGATGCGTTCGAGCAGGGCTTCGGGCTTTTGGGTGGGGTAGCCCATCTTTTCAGCAGACCAGCCGCGGATCATGCTGATGTCATTCCAATTTGTAGTGACTGGTGTTCCTTTGGATTCATCCAAATAGCGCTTATACATTGGGACGGTCCCCGGTTTGGTCTGTATTACCCTGCCAGCGTCTATCAGGTCCTGCATTCGCTTCTTTGAGTAGCGCCAGTAGCGGGTGACACCCATCACCTCATAAGACGGGTTGCCATTTGCAGCCCCACCCGGTCCGAGCATGTTGTCCAGCTTGTAACGCCGACCGCCCGGATCTTGGTATTTGTAAAAGCGCTCGACGTAGCCCTCGTCGAGTTTTGCGTATAGCGGGTTCCAGATGGTCTCCTTTGACTTTGAGTAGAACAGAATGACGTCATTGACGCGACCGAAGTGGGTTGAACCTTGGCCAGCATCGCCCTTTGCGTCGCTTCGCTTCCAAATAATCTCATTCCGAAAATCCCCACCCTGCCCGCAAAACACCGCATCGCACACCAGCTTCAGATAGTGGCTCGCGGTCGGGTCGCAGTGGAGGTAGAAGCTCCCGGTCGGTTTCAGCACGCGGTGAATCTCCACGATCCGCTGCGTCATATGGACCAGATAGGCGAGCAACGATCCGCGCCCGAGCACTTTTTCCAAACCCCGGATCAACTCAACCGTCTGTTCGGTCCAGCGCGTGTCGCCCGCCCGTGGATTGAGCCGTTCGATATCGAGGATATAGTCGATCCCCTCAATCGCTTCCTCGCCCCATTCCCAGGTATCGACAAACGCCTGCGCCTGTGCGCGGTCCTCATTCCCCTGATTATTGTAAATCTGGAAATAGTTGCGCTTCGAATTGAACGGCGGGTCGATATAGCACAAATCCACGCTCTCGCCCGCGATCTTGCGGCGCAGCATGTCGAGATTGTCGCCGTAATAGAGTTCGTTCCGGGCCATTGCTGCCTCTCCCTCACCCCCGTCTTAGGGGAGGGGGCCGCCGATCAGCAAGGGGCCGTGCCGCCGGGTTGATCCGATGCGGCGCGATCGCGGCGGGGGGCGGGCGTTATTCGCTTTCCGCCAAAATCGCGACGATGCTCGCGCGCAGGCTGTCGCGCGTCTGATAGAGCCAATTGCCCGACCCGCGGCCCTTTGGCTCCTCCCACTTTTCGGTCAGTTCGGTGGCGAGTTGGTCGGGGTCCACGGGCTTGCCTGCTGCACGCTTGGCGGCAATCGCGTCGAGAATTTCGGTGCGAAGAATGCGGTCAATATCCATGCGCTTTGCCTCCCCATATCGGTGGTTCGTGGCGGAGTATGCGCACAGGTGCCGCGCGATGCCAACACGGCCTTGGGGGCAGGGGGTTATGCGGGGCGGGGCAGGACCACCGCGCCAGCCGCATCGCGGGTCAGCGGCGCGTGCGCTACCACCGCCGCCATCGGCAGTGCGGCATAGATGTGGGGGAAGAGCTGTCCGCCGCGCGACGGCTCCCACCGCACCGCCTCGCCAAGCGCCGCCAGGTCGATCGCGGCCACCCACAAATCGCTCTGGCCAGCGAAATGCTTGTCGACCGTCTCGGTCACCTGCGCGGCGGTGGAGAGGTGGACATAGCCATCCGCAAGGTCGATTGGCGCGCCCGCAAAGCTGCCCGTGGCGGACAGCGCCGCCATCTGATCGGCGGTCAGCACCTTGTAAGCGGTCGGCGTTTGCATGCGTTACCCAATCTTGGTATTGTGCGGGGGGAGGTATGCGACCATGCGCAACACGTCAATCGCGCTCAGCGATCACTGGGTGAAGTTCACCGCCGATCTGGTCGCCAGCGGCCGTTATGGCTCGACCAGCGAAGTCGTGCGTGAAGGCCTGCGGCTGGTCGAGGCGCGGCAACGGCGGCTGGCGGAGCTTAGTGCAGCGATCGAGGAAGGCGAGGCGAGCGGCTTTGTCGATGATTTCGACTTTGATGCCTATATCGCTGACGTCGAAGCCGAAAGCCCCGATCGCGCCGCATGAGGCAACGCTGGTCGACCAAAGCACTGAGTGATCTTGACGCGATCCGCGACCGTTCGCGGCAAGAATGGGGTGCCGCGCAAACCGCCAGCTATCTGCGCGCCCTCTGCTCAGCGGTTGCCCTTGCCGCACAGGCGCCGCTGCGGGCGGCGTCGGCCGACCATTATCGCCCCGGCTATCGCAAGGTTATTGCGGGCGCACACCTCGTATTTTTCCGCATCAACGGCGATGTGATCGAAATCGCTCGCGTCCTGCACGCCGCCATGGACGTGGAGCCCCGCCTCGACTGACAATCACTCCGCGTCGGGGGCGGGAGCGTCGCCCTCGTCGCTTTCCTCGATCCGCGCGGCGCTTACGACATGCTCGTCCTTGCCGACATCGAACAGCCGCACGCCCGCCGACCCCCGCCCGATCACCCGCAGCGAATGGAGCGGCATGCGGATCAGCTTGGCCTGATCGGTCACCAGCATTAATTGGTCGTCGCGGGTTGCCGGAAAGCTGGCGACCACCGCGCCATTGCGGGCGATATTGTCGATATTGGTCATCCCCTGACCCCCGCGCCCGATCCGCCGATAGTCATAGGCCGATGACAGCTTGCCATAACCGTTCGCGCAGATGGTGAGGATGAACTGCTCGCGTGCGGCAAGCTCGGCAAAGCGATCGGCGGGCATCGTCGGGTCGCCCTCCTTTTCGGGCTTCCACGGGGCGTAGCGCAGATAATCCTCGCGCTCCTCCTGGCTTGTGCCGACCCGGCGCAGCACGGAGAGCGAGATGACCTTGTCATCGCCTTTAAGAGTAATGCCGCGCACGCCGGTTGAATTGCGGCTCTGAAACTCGCGCACATCATCGCCGGCAAAGCGGATTGCCTTGCCAGCGCGCGTCGCGAGCAGCACATCATCGCCCGCATCGAGCAGCGCGACGCCGATCAGCGTGTCATCGGCATCGTCTCCGTCAAACTTCATCGCGATCTTGCCGTTGGACGGCACATTGGTGAACGCATCCATCGCATTGCGGCGGACATTGCCCTTGGCGGTGGCGAACATGACGTGCAGCGCGCCCCATGCCGCCTCATCCTCGGGCAGGGGGAGGACGGTCGAAATCGTCTCCCCATCGGCCAGCGGGAGCAGATTGACCATCGGTCGCCCGCGCGTGGCCGGGCCGCCTTCGGGCAGTTTCCACACTTTCAGCCGGTAAACCTTGCCATGGGTGGAAAAGAACAGGACCGGCGTGTGAGTGCTGGTGACGAACAGGTTGGTGACCGCGTCCTCATCCTTGGTCGCCATCCCCGACCGCCCCTTGCCACCGCGCGCCTGCGCCCGGAACGTGTCGAGCGGGGTGCGCTTGATATAGCCCTGCAGCGTGACGGTGACGACCATCTCCTCGCGCTCGATCAGATCCTCGTCCTCGATCCCGTCGGCGGCAGCGGCGATTTCGGTGCGGCGCGGGGTCGCAAAGGCGGCGCGCACCTCCACCAATTCCTCGCGCATCACCGCATAGAGCTTGGCGCGGTCGGCCAGAATCGCGAGCAGCTCGGCGATCGACGCGGCGAGCGTTTTCAGCTCCTCACCAATTTCATCGCGGCCAAGCGCGGTCAGACGGTGCAGCCGCAGGTCGAGGATCGCGCGCACCTGAATATCCGACAGGCGATAAGTGTCGCCCTCAATCTCCGCCTCGACCGCTTCGACCAAGCGGATATAGGGCAGGATTTCCGCGACTGGCCAATCGCGCGCGGTCAGCGTGGCGCGGGCAATCGCCGGATTGGCGGATGACCGGATAATCCGCACCACTTCATCCATATTGGTGACCGCAATCACCAGTCCGAGCAGGATATGGGCGCGTTCGCGAGCCTTTAGCAGCTCAAATTTGGTGCGCCGGGTGATGACTTCTTCGCGAAACTTGATGAACGCGTCGATGATGTCGCGCAGCGTCAGCGTTTCGGGCCGCCCACCACGGATCGCCAGCATGTTGGCGGGGAAGCTCGACTGTGCGGGCGTGTGTCGCCAAAGCTGGTTGAGCACGACTTCGGGCGTCGCATCGCGTTTCAGGTCGATGACGATGCGCACGCCCTGACGATTGGATTCGTCGCGGATATCGCTAATCCCCTCGACCCGCTTGTCCTTGGCGGCCTCGGCGATCTTTTCGACCAGCGCATTCTTGCCCGTTTGGTAGGGGATTTCGGTGAGCACGATCGACCGCTTGTCGCCGCGCGCTTCCTCAATCTCATAGCGCGATCGCACGATGATCGACCCGCGCCCCTCGGCATAGGCGTTGCGGCAACCGCTGCGGCCCAGGATGATGGCGCCCGTGGGGAAGTCGGGGCCGGGCACAATCTCCATCAACTCGTCGAGCGTCAGCGGATCGCCACCCGCAACCGCGCGGTCGATGGTTGCCAGACACGCATCAACAACTTCGCCCAGATTGTGCGGCGGGATGTTGGTCGCCATACCGACCGCAATCCCGCCCGCGCCATTGACGAGGATGTTGGGGAAACGCGCAGGCAGCACGGTCGGCTCATCGCGCGACCCGTCATAATTGGGGGTAAAGTCGACGGTATCCTTGTCGATATCGCCGAGCAGCGTCATCGCCGCCTTGGTCAGCCGCGCCTCGGTATAGCGCATCGAGGCGGGCATATCGGGGTCCATCGACCCGAAATTGCCCTGACCATCCATCAGCATGACGCGCATCGCCCAATCCTGCGCCAGCCGGGCAAGCGCCATGTAGATCGAGCTGTCGCCATGCGGGTGGTAATTGCCCATCACATCGCCGACGATCTTCGCGCATTTGCGGTATGGCTTGCCGGGGACGAACCCGCCCTCAAGGCTGGAATACAGGATACGGCGGTGTACCGGCTTCAACCCGTCCCGCACATCGGGCAGCGCGCGCGACACGATCACCGACATCGCGTAGTCGAGATAGCTTGACCGC
>PNLG01000017.1 GCA_013822915.1 Sphingomonas sp.
AAACAGATAGCCAACCATGAACGCGGGCCAGCGCCACGAGTTTGTCTCGCGCCGGGTAACCGCAATCGTCGAAATGCACTGCGGCGCGAAAACGAACCACATCAGAAACGCCAACGCCGTGGGCAGCGACCAGCGTTGCTGCAACGCACGGGTAATCGCCGCTTGCCCGCGCGCGTCATCGGTGCCGTCGATCGCATAGACTGTGCCAAGGGCCGCCACCGCAATCTCGCGCGCCGCCATCGCCGGGATCAGCGCAAGCGCGATGTCGCGGTCGAACCCGACCGGCTTGGTCACGACCGCCAACCCATTGGCGATCCGCCCGGCGATCGAATAATCAATCGCCGACGTGCTGCTGCCTGCGGGCGGCACGGGATAGCTCAGCAATAGCCACAGCGCGACTGTGGAGGCCAGGATGATCGTGCCCGCGCGCCGCAGGAAGTTATAGGTCCGGCTCCACAGCCCCAGCGCGACATCGCGCACCCGTGGCACTTGATATTTGGGCATTTCCATCATGAAGCCCGATGACGCGCCCTGTGTCACCGTCCGGCGCAGGACGAGGGCTGCGACAAACGCGCCGACAATCCCGAACACATAAAGGGCAAACAGCACCACCCCCTGCAAGCCGATGAACGGCACCACTTCGCGGTTGGGGATCAGCGCGCCGATGACGATTGTGTAAACCGGCAACCGCGCCGAACACGTCATCAGCGGCGCGATGAGGATCGTCGTCAGCCGGTCCTTCTCATCATCAATCGTGCGCGTCGCCATGATGCCGGGGACCGCACAGGCAAAGGACGACAGCAGCGGGATAAACGCCCGCCCCGACAGCCCGGCCATCGCCATCACCCGGTCCATCAAAAACGCCGCGCGCACCATGTAGCCCGACGCTTCGAGCAACAGGATGAACAGGAACAGGATCAGGATCTGCGGCAGGAACACAATCACCGCGCCCACGCCCGCAATAATCCCTTGCGTCAACAACCCGCGGAGGAACCCTGGCGGCAACGCTGCGCTGATCGCGGTGCTCAACGCGCCAAACCCTGCGTCGAGCAGGTCGGCGGGCGCCTTTGCCCAAGTGAAAACCGCCTGAAACATCACAAACAAGATGCCGAGCAGCAATACCGTTCCCCACAGCGGGTGGAGTGCCACCGCGTCGAGCATATGCGTCAGCCGCCGGGTCGGCGTTTCGGAAACGATCGCCCGCCGGGCAATCGCGCGGGCGCGGCGCTGACGGGCGGTGATATCGGCATCGGTGCCCAAGGCGGGGGCGGCGGAGCGCGGGGCCGCGTCGTGCAGCTTGGCGGTGAGCAGGTCGCGCAACGCGTCGAGCCCGCGCTTGCGCACCGCCACCGTTTCGACCACCGGCACCCCCAGTTCGCGTGATAAGGCCGCGGGATCGAGCACCAACCCGTCGCGCTCGGCCAGATCGACCATGTTCAGCGCCACCACCACCGGCTTGCCCAGCGCGATAAGTTCGAGTGCAAAACCCAGATGATTGTCGAGGTTGGATGCATCGAGCACGATGACCAGCGCGTCGGGCGCGCGTTCGCCGCTTTGCCGCCCCAAAATGACGTCGCGGGTCACGCGCTCATCGGGGCTGCCGGGGTCGAGGCTATAGGCACCGGGCAGGTCGACCAGCTCGACGGTCGCGCTGTCCGCCAGCATCAGCTTGCCCGAGCGCCGCTCCACGGTGACGCCGGGGTAATTGCCAACCTTTTGCCGCGCCCCCGTCAGCGCGTTGAACAGCGCGCTTTTGCCGGCATTGGGATTGCCGACCAGCGCGACCAGCGGTGCTGTGGTCATGCGCGCATCATCATTCGGCTGGGGTCATTCGGCGGGCGAAAACAGGGCGACGTCGATGGCGCTCGCGACCGCGCGGCGCAAAGCGACCGTCATGCGGCCCACCCGACACGCGATTGGCCCTTTGCCCAAAGTTGCGCGGTGCAACACTTCGATGCCAACGCCCTCGCCAAAGCCGAGTTCGCGTAAGCGCCGCGCTTCGGGGTCGGCAAGCCGCGACCAGTCGATAGCGCTAATCGTTGCGGTTTGGCGCAACGACAGCTTTTCGAGGCAGATCGGACCGGGCATGGTTTCCCAATAGCGTTTCTGCGATTGATTATCAATAACCCGCAACCACTGCCCCTGCGCAAAAATTGTGGCCGACGACATCCAATTGGCGGGGTGGGTCCGTCTAAGGGGTATCGAAACAGGAAACGGAAAAGTGAGCGCTGTTATGATTCAAGTTATCGATTTGTTGAGCTGGTCCATGCCCGGGGTGTTGCTGCTGATCGGTGTGATTCAGGTGCTGCGGCTTGCGCATGCGGCGCTGCTCCACCTCACCTTGCGCAAGGCGATCAGTGTGGACGCGCCGATCGCGCGCGATCTGGTCGACAAGATTGATCAGCGGCTGGACCAGCAACGCGAACTTCCCGGGGATGATCGCAACGGGCTGGTGCTGATCGCGCTGGGGCTTGCAATTGCCGGCTTTGGCCTGATCCAGCAGGATGACACGCTCCGGTCGATGCTGGGGGCGGCGTTGTTTCCGCTGTTCGTCGGTGTCGCGTTGCTTATCCGCCGCTGGCTTGTCCAGCGCGCGATCGCCAGCGAAATTGCGACGGGTGAATGAAGACGACTTCGCCCTTAACCAGCGCGCGGCATCCGGCGACCGCCGCGCCTTTACGGTGCTGGTCGGGCGGCATGAGGCGCGGCTTCGCGGCTTTCTTGCCCGGGTCGCGGGCGCCGATGCGGCGGATGATCTGGCGCAAGAGGCTTTTTTGCGGGCATGGCGCAACGCCGCGCGGTTTCGCGGCGACGGCAGCTATCGCGGCTGGTTGTTTTCGATCGGCTGGCGGGTGTTCATCGATGCGACGCGACGGGGCCGGATGGACCGCGCAACCGCTACGCCCTGGATGCCAGCCGCTGACCTGGTCGTTCCCGCCGACGGCGATGCTCGGGTGGACGCGGCCCGGCTGCTCGCCGCCCTCGACCCCCTTGAACGGGCGTGCGTCATTCTGTGCCATGGTCAGGGCTGGTCGCACCGTGAGGCAGCGGCGATCCTTGCCATGCCGCTCGGCTCGCTCAAGTCACGGCTGGCGCGCGCGGTGCGACGGTGCGACGCCATGCTGAACAATCCGCCGGGGGAGGCGACCCATGGATGAGCCCGAGGTGATTTTGGCGGCGCTGTTTTGCGACACGCCGCGCCCCCCCGACGCGCAGTTCGTGGCGCAGGTTGATGCGCTGGTGCAGCTCGATCAGGCCTTTGCGCTGCGGCGGCGTCGCGCTTGGCGGCGCTTTGCGAGCGATATTGTGGTGGCGGGCGCAATGGCCCTGCCTGCGCTCGGCTTGAGCTTGGGGTCGGCGGCGGGGCTGATCGGCACCGATCATGTCGCGCTGATCGCCTGCGCAATAATGATCGCGCTGGCGGGCTGGGCGGCGACGAACCGCTGGGCAAGCGTGTAGCGGTCAGACGACCGGATAGCGCAGCCGCCCGATCAGGCGCGACAGGCTGGGCAGGTTTTCGGTGCGGGCGATAAACCCGGCCTTCGCCTTTTCAAAGCGCATGATCCCGTCGATCCGCCGCGCCAGGAACGCGCGGGTGTCGGCAAAATCCTCGCTCTCGTCGTTCACGAAACAGGTGATGGTCGCGGCATAAACCCCACCCAGGATCGCGCGCTTGGTATAATGGTTATAATCGGTCGCGGTGTCGCCCGCCTGCCGCCACATCAGGTCGACGCTGCGCCAGCCAAGCCGGGCGGCGTGCGGCAAATTCTGCGGCATCGCCAGCACCGCCTGTGCGCGGCGCAGCGCATCGCGACGGCTGGCCAGTTCGCCAAGCCGCGCCTCCACCTGCCGGGCGATCCGCGCGCGAATCTTGTCCTGCGCCAGTGTCTCTCTGGGCAGCGCGGCCACCATCACCCGGTCGACATGCGCGAACCACGCGTCGATCATCGCGACTGGCCCCTCGGCAAAGGCCAGTGTTGCAATATCGGTATCGACCCCGGCCCGCGCCGCAACGAGCGCGAGCGCTTGCCTGCCCCATCCGTCAAAGCCTGCATTCTCGGCGATCAGCGGCGCAAGGCCGGCGCGAATTTCGTCTAGCGTTGCGTCCGCGGGGATGGGAGCGGGAGTCGGATCGGTCATACGCCCGTCTTTAGCGCTCGCGCCGCACCAGCACCAGCGCGACCGCGACCAGCGCCACCCCGATTAGATCAGGGAGCCCCAGCCGCTCATCATACACGATCCAGCCGACGCTTGCCGCAACCACCGGCTGCACCAGCAGTGCAATGCCGACGACCAGCGGCGACAGTCGGCCAAGCGCATAGATCATCAATCCTTGGCCAAATACCTGGCTTGCCAGCGCGAGCCCGATCAGCGGCCCCCAATGCGTCGGCACAATCCGCTCGCCCAGGGCGATCGCGAATAGCAACAGCGGCGCGACACTGGCGATCGTCGACAGCGCGAGCGCAGGCAGCGGCGGCGTGGTGCTGCGCGCGCGCGCCATGAAGATGAAATAGAGCGTGTAGAGGACGCCTGCGAGCAGGCAGAGCAAATCGCCGCCCAAATGGCGCGGATCAACCTGATATGACCGCCCCATCAACAGCACCGCCCCCGCCGTCGCGAGCGCAAGCGCCACGCCCTGGATCCGGCTGGGGAGCGTGCGCGCGGCGACAAAGCCATAGATCGGAAAGATCAGCGTCGCCGAATTGCCAAACAACGTCGCATTGGCGAGCGTCGTTTGCAGGATTCCCAGATGCCAGCTCGCCAGGTCGGCGGCGAAACAGACACCCGCCAGCGCCAGCGTCCCCCACAGCCCGCGCGCCAGCCCCGTCGGCCGCCACCCCGTCGCCAGCGCCATCGCGATCAGCAGGGGTGCTGCCAGTGTGATCCGCCAGAAAGCAGAGGCGACCGGCCCGGTATCGGCCAGCCGGACAAACCACGGGCCAAAGGCAAGCGCGATGTTCGCCAATAGCACCGCGATATAGGCGCGGGTTGGTGCGCCGGGCGGGGAGGCAGCGGGGGAAGTGACTTTCATGCGCGGTTTGCGGTGCTCTAGTTTTTCTTGGGGCTTGCGGGCGGTGCGGATACGGCTTTAACGCGCTACATGGGCGGCGTCGTCTGCCAATGCCTGGCCCTGAGTTATAAAGGAAGTGTCGATGCCAAACTTGTTTGATCCGATTCAGCTAGGCGCGGTTGCTGCCGCCAATCGCGTGCTCATGGCACCGTTGACGCGTGGCCGGGCAACAAAGGAGCATGTCCCGACGCCGATCATGGCGGATTATTATGCGCAGCGCGCGACCGCTGGCCTCATCATTTCCGAAGCGACCGGCATCAGCCGCGAAGGGCTGGGCTGGCCATTTGCGCCGGGCCTGTGGAGCGACGAGCAGGCGCAAGCGTGGGCGCCGGTGACGGCCGCGGTTCATGCGGCGGGCGGCAAGATTTTCGCGCAGATCTGGCACATGGGCCGGGTGGTTCATTCAAGCTATAATGAGGGTGCCGCGCCCGTCTCGGCGTCCGCGACCACTGCGCCGGGCAAGGCGCACACCTATGTCGGGCGCCAACCCTACGACACCGCGCGCCCGCTCGACATCGCCGAAATCCCGCGCCTGCTCGACGATTATGCGCGTGCCGCCCGCAACGCGATCGCCGCCGGGTTCGACGGGGTGCAGATTCACGCGGCCAATGGCTATCTGATCGACCAGTTTTTGCGCGATGGCAGCAACCATCGTAGCGACGCCTATGGCGGTGCACCCGAAAACCGCATCCGACTGCTGCGCGAAGTAACCGAGCGCGTCGCCTCGGTCGCAGGCGCGGATCGCACGGCCGTTCGCCTCTCGCCCAATGGCGATTCGCAAGGGGTGGACGACAGCGATGCACCCGCCGTGTTCGTGCCCGCCGCGCGCGCGCTGAGTGAAATCGGCATTGCGTTCCTCGAACTGCGCGAGCCCGGGCCAGAGGGGACGTTCGGGCGCACCGATGTGCCGCGGCAATCGCCCGCGATCCGCGACGCGTTCCGCAATCCGCTGGTGCTCAATTCCGATTATGTGAGCGCTGAACAGGCGCAGGCGGCGCTTGATTCAGGGGTGGCGGATGCGATTTCCTTTGGCCGCACCTTCCTGGCCAATCCCGATCTGCCGGCCCGGTTGAAAGCGGGCGCGCCGCTCAACGCCGACGTCATGGCGACCTGGTATTCGCAAGGGGCCGAAGGTTATACGGATTATCCCGTGCTGGAAGCGGCCGCGGCGTAAGAGATCATTGTCGCGCAGAGGCGCAGAGATCGCAGAGAAGCAAGAAGGCTGCTTTGTGTCCTCCCCGTCTCTGCGCGAACCAATTCTATCGCGCGTCGCGCCTCTGGGGGATCGATTCCTCTCACCCGATCGGGATAAAGCGCAGCGGCAGCCCGTCCTTGGGCCGGGGAATCGGCCATGCCTGCCATTCAGCCCCCGCGCCCTCGTCAAGCTCGATCCGGTAACGGCGGAGCAGTTGCGCGACCAAAATCCGCGTCTGCATTTCGGCAAAGTGCAGCCCCAAACACATATGCGCGCCGCCGCCAAAGGGGATCCAGGCATATTTGTGGCGCGCGCGCGCGATTTCGGGGGCAAAGCGCATCGGGTCGAACTGCGTCGGCTCGGGCCAGTGCTCCGGCATCTGGTGCGTATAGGCGGGCGACACGCCTACCGATGTGCCCGCCGGAATCCGGTAACCACCGAACTCAAAATCCTTCAGCGCGCGGCGCGGGAGCGAGGGAACGGGCGGAATCATCCGCAGCGCCTCGCGAAAGGCATAATCGGTGAGCGTCAGCCGGTCGAGCTGGCTATGCGCCAGTCCGTCGTCATCATTCAGCCCCAGCGCCATCACTTCGTCGCGCAGCCGGTCCTGCCACGCCGCGTTGCGGCCGAGCAGCATGATGAGCGATGTCGCCGACGAGGTAATGGTGTCGTGCGCCGCCATCATCAGGAAGTTCATATGGTCGGCAATCGCCTGATCGCTTAAGGGCTGGCCCGCCTCATCAACCGCGCGGCAGAAGTGCGAGAAGAAATCCTGTCCATCGCCCGCCCTGCGACGCGGAATTTCGCGCGTGAACAAGTCAATCAGATAGGCGCGCGCCCGCGTCCCCCGCCGCATCTGCGTGCCGGGCAGCGGAATGCGGATCGGTGTCACCGATGCCTGAACCTCATCGACAAAGGCCTGATTGATGCGCTTTGCCTCGGGGCCCAGGTCCATGCCGAGGAAACTTTCGGCGGCCAGGTCGAGCGTCAACGCCTTGATCGCGTCATAAAAGCGCATCGGCCGGTTGCCCCAGCCAGCCACCGCAGTGGCAATCCCCCGGTTTAACTGATCGGCATAATGGCGCATCGGTTCGGGTTTGAACGCGACCGACAGTGTGCGGCGATCGGCGCGGTGCTGGTCAAAATCCATCAGCATCAGCCCGCGCGGGAACAACAGGTTGAGCAGCGGTCCCCAGCCTTGTTCGGACGAAAAAATCCGCTCGCGGTCGAACAGCACCAGCTCATTCGCCTCTGGCCCGAGCAGGGTGACGGTGGTGCCGCCCAGCGCGGTGTTGCGATAGACCGGGCCATAGGTCGCGACCATCCGCTTCCCGAACGCCACCGGATCGCGCAGCATCGCAAAGGTATTGCCGATCAGCGGTGGGCCGTCCTCGCCCGGAATATGGCGCAGCGCGCTGGCGGATTGCTTGGGCAGCCAATGCACATTGGCCTTAAATGTATGCGCATAGGCCATGGCGGCGCCTCCCTCCCCCTGATGGTCCATTGTGGTATAAATAGCGCGTCCCGCCCCGCCAAGCGCTCATCGCGTGCGCCGTGCCCGCCACTGATCCGCCGTTTGCCCCCAGGCATCGACAATGGCGTCCTGAAAGGGTTCGGGCAGGCGGGTCGGCCCCCGGTTGGTCGAGCCCAGCCGCTGCGCCAGTGCGATCGAGCGGGCGTTTGCCGGGTCGATCACATGGATCACCTCGTCCCAGCCAAGCGCGTCGAACACATAATCGATCGCAGCGACCGCGGCTTCGTGCGCATAGCCATGCCCGGCAAATTGCGGGGCTAATGCCCAGCCGACTTCCTTGCCCGGCCAGTCTTCGGGCTCCCACGGGCCGATCCGGCCAATCCACGCGCCGCTCGCCCGCTCGATCACCGAGAACATCGCAAAGCCCCGGATCGCCCAGGCACCACGCATGCCGCACAGCTGGCGCCAACTGCCGCTGCGCCCGGTCGTGCCGCCGATGAAGCGCATCGTCTCCTCGTTTGCGGTCATTGCGCACCAGCCGTCCAGGTCGGCGGCCTCGGGCACGCGCAGGATCAGCCGTGCGGTTTCAATGACCGGATAGGTCATCCGAACCGCTGTTTGAGCGCCAGCATCGCGAGTGCTGCCTTGGCCGCCTCGCCGCCCTTGTCCTTTTGCGTGGGGTCGGCGCGGACCAGAGCCTGCGCTTCGTCCTCGGTGGTCAGGATGCCGTTGCCAATCGCCAGCCCATCCATGCTGAGCGCCATCAGCCCGCGCGCACTTTCACCCGCCACGATCTCGAAATGATAGGTTTCGCCGCGAATGACCACGCCGATCGCGACATATCCCTCATACCGCCCGCTCTCGCTGGCAAGCGCGACCGCGCCCGGGATTTCGAGCGCGCCGGGGACGGTAACGGTCTCATGCGCATAGCCCGCCTCCTCGATCGCGG